>NZ_JBUOIV010000014.1:0-102751 GCF_055467485.1 Desulfosarcina sp.
CGATTGACGACAGCGCCAACAAGGCCAGCATGATCTTTGGTCAATGCCGGGTGCGGGCCACCCCTTCAGGCGATTCACCAGCGGCCAGGGCCCAGGAGGCGAATGTATGAAGGGTTTACCAAGAATTATTGCAGATGGATTCGTGGTTACAGTGTCATACCTGAACTCTGGCATGCCCTATATTCGATCATAATAGCAACGGCTGAGATCGAGCCATTCTATACCGTCAGCCTTAACAGGGTGGTGGCACAAAGAGCAAGCCGGCAAGTGAACCATAGGTTTTCAGTGAAATGGAAAATAGCAAATGGCCATCTAATGCCTCTCTGTTGATTTCTAAACCTCTTCTAAAAAACATCTCTGCGGTTCCATAGCGCAATAAATTCATTTGACACATTGTGGTACATTTTTTTCTAATGGTCTATAAAAACATGCCGATCATAATGATACATCTGCAGAGACCGTAATTAACTTTTGAAGGAGAATCCATTTTTTATCATTCTGCATACCAATTGAATTGCTGCTGAACGGGGGAGGAAAACATGGTCTGGAACAACATCTCGCTGCGTGGAAAATTATTTTTTGGGTTCGGCATTGTGACCCTATTGTTGATGGCTATTGGAATCATTGCGTACAGTGGTGTGGGTACGGTGACCCAAAACGCTAATACAGTCATCATGGGCAATCAAATCGACAGCCTGTTGACCCAAAAAGAGGTGGATCACCTCAATTGGATCAACAAGGTCAACGACCTATGGACAGATCCGAATGCAAGCCGAATCGATGTGCAGACCGACGACCACAAATGTGGCTTCGGTCAATGGCTCTATGGTGAGGGCCGCAAACAGCTGGAAACGACCTATCCCGATCTGAAGGCGCAGGTTAAAAAAATTGAAGCTCCCCATCACCAGCTGCATAGCTCGGTGATCCAAATTAATCAGCATATGGCTGATAACATCGATAGAGCCGCCGGGTTGTCAGCGGCCGGCACCATTTTAAGACAAAAAACCGTACCGGCGCTGGCTCGGGTCCAAGAGTTGCTGCATGCTATCCGCCAATCAGCGAAAGAAAATATCATGAGCGACCAGGCCATGCTTCAAGCGGCCGATGGCACACGCCGCAATGTGATCATCATGACCGTGATAGCGGTCGTCGCCGGATTGGTGCTATCCATGTTAATTTCATTATCTCTTACCCGATCCACAGCCAAGGTTGTTGCCTTTGCGGAACAACTCTCCCAGGGAGACTTTACCCAAACCCTACCCATGCAACAAAAAGATGAAATCGGCCAGCTGGCCCAATCTATGAATCATCTGGTCACCAACCTGGGCAAAATGCTGCGGGAGGTCAACAACGGTGTCACTACCTTGAACGCATCTTCCAGCGACCTGAGCGCCATTTCCGAACAGATGAACCAAGGGGCCGAGCAGACCTCGGGCCAGGCCAACACGGTGGCTACAGCAGCCGAAGAGATGAGTTCCAATATGAGCAGTGTGGCCGCCGCCAGCGAGCAAGCCGCCACCAATGTCGATATGGTGGCCGCGGCCGCAGAAGAGATGAGTGCCACGATCGACGAAATCGCGCAGAATTCGGAAAAAGGGCGCGTCATCACCGGTGAAGCGGTGTCCTTGACCCAGGACGCCTCTGTCAAGGTGGATAAATTGGGTGCCGACGCCCAGGACATCAGCAAAGTTACGGAGGTGATCACCGAGATATCCGAGCAGACCAACCTGCTGGCACTCAACGCCACCATCGAAGCGGCCCGCGCCGGTGAAGCGGGCAAGGGTTTTGCCGTCGTGGCCAATGAGATCAAGGAACTGGCCAAGCAAACCGCCCAAGCCACCCAGGAGATCAAAACCAAGATCGGGAGTATCCAAACCTCCACCAGTGATACTGTGGGCCAAATCAAAAAGGTCTCCCAGGTCATCAGCCAAGTCAATGATATCGTTGCCACCATCGCCACCGCCGTGGAGGAGCAATCCACGGCCACCCGAGAGATCGCGGAGAACGTCAGCCAGGCCTCCCAGGGCATCCAGGAGGTCAACACCAATGTGGCCCAAAGCTCGGAGGTAGCCGGCATCATCTCCCAAGAGATTGCCGGGGTGAATCTGTCAGCCGACGAGATGGCCACCAGCAGTTCGCAAGTTAACATCAGCGCTCACGATCTGCTAAAGCTGGCGACCCGAATGTCCCAAATTGTCGGTGGTTTCAAGATCAGCGAAGCCATCTTCGATATCGGCGCAGTCAAGGGCGCCCACCTGCAGTGGCGCTCAAAACTCGAAGGATTGCTGCATGGCCGTCAGGCCTTAAAACCAGAAGAAGTCGCCGACCACCACCAATGCGCCTTTGGTAAATGGTATGACGGCCCTGCCGGCCAGAAACTCAAGGGAATTGCCTCATTTCAAACCGTGGGCCAGCTTCATGAAAAAGTCCATACCCATGCCCGCCGTATTGTCGATTTGTACCACCAGGACGAAAAGCAAAAAGCCGCCGGCTTGATGGATGAATTTGAAAAAACGCGGGAAAAGTTGTTTGAAGCTCTGGATGATCTCTATCTGGCCTAACATTCGGAAGAATGGTTTGAAGAACATATCCTTTCAATAGATATGTCCTTTTGAGAAACGTGAAACATGGCTATGTCATCCAGGCAGATCTGAAAATTATTAACCTTATGATTACAAATACTAATCTTAGTTTTGATCTGATTTGTGATTGATTGAGAGTACCTGAAATCGACCGTTGCTATCAAAACCGGTGATTTCCACAACAAACCTGCCAATTCGGTTCTGACGACGGCTCGGCACACTCCATGATCAAGATAGACGGCACAAAGATGGATATGGGCCAAAGTTGGGATAGGTTGGAGATACCAACGGTTTTGTAAAAGCCTGATTTCGTTTGATAGCCAATCCATAATATCAAAATGCTACTATCGCCCGCTTGACACTATTCCCTCTCCATTGTTAATCTCAAATATTCCCACCGTATATATTAAAATTTGCTAAAGCCAAACCCACCGTGAGGTGCGGACGGAAAACCACGGGTCTAATGATCTCGTTCCTTTAGTGTATTAGCTGAATCTGGGTTAGTATAGACAGCCGGGCTGCCGAGGGTGACATCGTCAAGGTCACTTTTGGAGCAACTCGGCTTTTTTTTATCAACACACAGCATAAGAAAGGAGAGACCTCATGAAAATCTTAACTTTATTGGGGCTTTTTGTTTGCGTAAGTTTCATCTCGCCCTTCATAGTCCTCGGCGAACCGAACGGACCACCGAACGGACCACCGAACGGATTGAATGTGAATGTTGTAAACCAACCAGTTGTTGATGCAATGCAAAGCGGCGATTGGTCTGTCACTGTTAATAATGATGAGTCAGATCCAATTGTCATTCAAGATGCAGGTCCGGCCGGAAGATTCCAAGATGAAATTTTAATGACTATCGCAGTAGGTACTGTCGGCAATTCAGAACCGGTCTTTGATATTCCTGAAGGAATGACGGGAATAGTCAAATTCGTATCAGGGAGAACATTCACTGATGTCGATTCATGGGTTAGCTGCACCGTCGTCCAAATGATTAATGGAACCCCATTAGGAGCTCAAGGCGAACATCATACCATCACATCTAAACGTTTCAGGCAACCAAGGTTCCAGAATCAGGATGGTGATTATTCTCACGAATTTTCCCAGGCAATGGAATTTTACGTTCCTGGAGGACGGCAGGCAGGATTTACTTGCATCATGATCCCTGCTCCTACAAGGTCAAATGGTGCGATCGTTAGCCTTAACATGTCAGGAGTTCTTGTAGGAAGCAATGGACAATAATCTTATCCCTGACCGATAATGGCAGAATCTTTTACCGATTCTGCCATTTATCATTTTTAAGTATCTCTCAGACCAAAAACTCATGTTTCTCTATGTGCCCTATGCAGGGTCAAAGCCACCTGGGCCATATCGTGAGTTATGGCCTAATAAGCATCAATTCTAGCATGGGCTGCCTGGTGGAGGTACCTCCAACTTAGTACAAATCTGCCCCGATGCTGATAGCCACCCGACGTAAATTCCACGTCGGTATCGAGCTGATACAGGTTATAATACCTTATCGCAACTTTTACCCGATTACAGATAGATTGAGCCTAATCCACGACGGCCGCAACTGCCAAATTATGGTGTTACCAGACAATAGGTGCCGATGGTGGAAAAACTGTTGCGCTGGTTAAGGCCCCGGACACAAAACGGACACAAAACCTCATGCAAATGATGCGTTTTTTGTGTCCAGTGCATGCCGAAACTATCTGAAATCATAAATATCGGAGTGGTGTGGGGTCGTTTTCACGCCGGTAACGCGGGTCGAATCCCGCTGGGATCACCACAAAAAAGTTAAGCAGTTACGGTTGTTTAATTCATATAGGCAGGGTTGATTTTCGCCATTGTGTCCATGATTGTGACCAACAATGTCGGAAATGAGCGCTGCCTTTTTCATTCAGCGGCTCCCGCATCCAGGTTTTCGAGGGCGCTGCCGTCTTGCCGGGTTCGGTTCGGGATGTATCGTCCATAGGTGCGATAAACCATCGAGGTGTCCACATGGCCGAGGGTGCGGGCCACCCCTTCAGGCGATTCACCAGCTGCCAGCGCCCAGGAGGCAAACGTGTGGCGGGTTTCGTACATACGCCGATGGGTAAGGCCGCTTTTCTTAATCGCCTTTTCCGTGCATCACGTCGACAGGTCGGTCTGTCGACGCCGAATCACCCGTCTCAACATTCAGGGATTGTCCGAAGCTCATTTACAAATCGAGGTTTGACCCGCCCGGCCGATTCTTATTCCTGGGGTGTCGGTCCTGACTTTGGGGTTGCTCGCGAAAGAGGCCCGTGATCAAGCTGAAGGTGGCGCCGGCGATGGGCCGGATCTGGCTGACCCGGTAGATCAGATCCCGGTGCCGGATGGGTTCGACCGGCCGGACCTCTTTGAACCGGTGCAGAAAGATTCCCGCGGCAGCCGCCCGCATGACGCCGGACAGGAGAAACAAGACGGGCAGCATGAAAAGCGGCGTCCAGGTCCACGGTCCGATCGAGATGCTGCGCGGCAGGTGGCCGGCGACAAAGCCCCCGGTCAGGGAGCCGAGAAAGAAGAAGAGACCGTTTACCAGACCCTGGTAGGCCACGCAGCGCGCCCGTTTGGGCTGCGAGACGGCATCGAACAGAAAATTAGCCGACGCCAGGCTGAACCCCGACCACACCAGCCCGGCGAATACCTGGATCATCATCAGATACACGATGTGGTGTGAGACCACCCAGAGTACGGGTACGAACGCCACCCCCCATCCGCACACGTTGAGGATCTTTTTGTTTCCGAAGCGGTCACTCAAGGTTCCCCAGTGCCTGAAGGCCAGAAATTGGGTGATGGTGACGACGCCGGTGACAGCGGTGAATTCGACATAGCTGAACTTCAGGTCCCTGAGCATATACAGGGCAAAATAGGGTGCTGAAAACGCCACGCTGAAGTTGATGGCGCCGATGAAAAAGACGAACTTGGCGAAATTGGAGCGCGGTGACCGTTTCAGAAATTGCCGGAAAGTGAATACCTGGTCCGCGGCGATCGTGAAGCCCGGGTCGTCGTATCTGGTCAGCCAGCGAACGGAATTCAGGCGCGCCAGGAACGCGATAACCAGGGTGGCCATGAAGCCCCATTGCGGCAGCCCGGCCTGGGCAAAGAGATGCAGGATGACACCGGCCGCCAAAAGAGAGATAAAGGTGCTCATGGTGGTCAATCGGTTGCGGTGTCCGAAAAACCGCCCCCGGATATCGGTCGGCACCAGGTCTCCGATCAGGCTGCTCCAGACCGGCAGTCCGGCTGCATTGGCGCCGTTGTAAACCATGATCAGGGCCAGAAGGATGAGTACCGGCAGGGTTCCCTGGCCAAAACAGACGGGGATCAACGCCATGGGGATGAGGGTCAGGGCCTGGATGACGGCGCCGATGATGACGAAGCGACGCCGGCTTTTGATGCGGTCCATGTTGATGGCACCGGCCCATTGCAGCACGGCACCGACCAGTTGCGGCAGGCTGGCCAGCAGGCCGACTTGCAAGGTGCTGGCGTGCAGGAAGATACCCAGGGGACCGAAATAGGTTTCGCCGCTGCCCATCATCACCGCATAGGATGCCCCGTCCTTGATCGAGGCCTTTAACGACGGGCTCTGCTCGGGCGCGGGGGCTGCCGGTGGTTCGTGTTGCTGTTTTGCAGTCATGCCTCATCCAATGGTGCGTGGAAGGTAAGCGCAGCTATAAAGGCCCCTAACTAACGGACAGGCTATCCGTAGCCGAGGTCCTCCAGCTGTTCTTCACTGAGGCCCATATAGTGGGCCACCTCGTGAATCACTGTGATGGCGATCTCCTCTTCAAGTTCTTCACGGCTCTGGCAGGCGGCCATCAACGGTTCCCTGAAAATGAGGATGACGTCGGGGTACAGCGGTGGTTCGATGACCGAGCGCTCGGGCAAAGGGACGCCGGTGAACAAGCCGAACAGCGTCTCGCCGGGGGGCACGTCCATCTCGCGCCGCAGGTCCCGGGACGGGCGGTCCTCGACGGCGATGGTCATGTTGTTCAGTTGCGCACGAAACATCTCGGGAATCATCCCGAGCGCGCGCTCCACGGCATCCTCGAATTCCTTGCGACCGATGCGCATATGGCTTTGCCTTTCACAGCAATCTTTCAAGGTGGGCGATCAATGCGCAGTCTATCCGTTACCCATTGGATTTGGCAACAACTGCACTGAAATAACTTGATCTATCCCTAAAGGAGAGCAACCGGTCATACCGATTCCGGTGGCATGTAAAAAGCAGAACCGCCACTTCCATTCATAGCGGTCGATCTTCATTGCGCTGCAGAAACACCAATTCGTGGATCGATGGATTCGCCATAAGATTCAACGGGGTGCCGGTCAAGGCAAACATCCGCGCATTGAGTGGTATGGTTGTTGCGCTCACACACTGCTGCCGAATCGATATGTTCAGATCCAACGGTCAAACGCAGTGACGGTTTCGACAGAGACCCCGACGCTAAATGGGAAGGATGCACGCCGTGGCGGATAACGGTTTAAACCTGGTGGCTGACAAGAAAAAAGAGATCAAACGGTGGCTGTTTCTGATGCTCGGTGCGGGGCTTTTCGTGCTGACCTTCTACTCACCCCCCTGGCCGGATGCCGTTGATCCGGCCGGCAAGCACTTTGCCCTGAGCCACGAAGGCAAAGGCGCACTGGCCGTGTTTCTGCTGGCCGGGACCTGGTGGGTGTTCGAGGTGCTGCCCATCGGGATCACGGGTTTGGCCATCGGTGTCTTCCAGACGCTTTTTTTCATCCGGCCGGCCAAGGATGTGTTCGGCAACTTCATGGATCCGTCCGTGCTGTTCATCTTCGGCTCCATCGTCATCGGCCAGGTCTTTACCAAGACCGGTCTGACCCGGCGCATGGCCTATACGATGCTCACCGTGGTGGGTGAACGGACCAGCATGATCTACCTGGGATGCTTCAGCGTGACCGTCGTATTGACCCACTTTATGGCCCATACGGCCGTGGCGGCCACGATCTATCCGTTGCTGGTGGCCATTCACGGCCTGTATGGCAGTGACGGATCCAAGACCCGTTTTGGCAAGGGGCTGTTCATCGGCATGGCTTACACGGCCGGTGCCGGCAGCATCATCACCCTGCTGGGCGCCGCGCGAGGGGCCGTGGCGATCGGCTTTTTCCGGGACATCACCGGCAAGACGATCAGTTTTTTCGAGTACAGCTACTATTTCTTCCCATTAGGATGGCTGATGCTTCTGCTGATTTGGGGATTGATCATGGTTCTGTGCAGGCCGGAAAGAAAAACGATACCCGGGTTGAAACAACGCGCCAGGCAGCTCAGGGCCGATATGGGGCCGCTGACCCGCAAGGAAGCGACGGCCGCTGCGATAATCATCGCTTGTGTAGTGGTGCTGGCCCTGCAATCCTTTTTTCCGCCGCTGGCCAAACTGAATAAATCCGGCATCCTGATCGTTACCACGCTGCTGTTTTACATTCTCAAAATACTCGACTTGAGCGACCTGGAGCAGATCCCCTGGAACATCATTTTGCTCTTTTCCGGTGCCATGAGCATTGGGCTCTGCCTGTGGGAGACCGGAGCGGCCAACTGGCTGGCGGTGAATTGGCTGGTGATGTTTAAAAAGGCCAACTGGTTCGTTTTCGTGATCGGCATCGGCTTTTTTGTCATGGTCATGACCAACTTCATCATGAATGTGGCGGCCATCGCCATCTCGCTGCCCGTGGCGCTGGTGATCGCGCCCTACCTGGGGGTCGCCCCGGAAGTGATCTTCTATGCCTCCCTGGTCACGGCCGGCATGCCCTTCATGCTGCTGATCGGCGCCGCCCCCAACGCCATTGCCTATGACTCCAGCCAGTTCACCACCGCCGAGTTTTTTATTTACGGTGTATACGCCAGCCTGATCCTGATGGTCGTGCTGGCATTGGCCGTTTTCTTTCTTTGGCCATGGATGGGAATGCCGGTCAAGCTATGAAGGGGATGCGTCCGAAGCGGTGCAACGCATACGACAGGCTGACGTCAGATGGTTGCCGACCATAATGCCTACCGATCGAAAAGGATACAGAGATGGAAGGAGCGGCGCTTCCGATCGTTGTTTTTCTGTGGGGGATTGAGGACGCCCTTAACCTATCAACCATACTGATCTGACACCCGTTTGCTTTCGCTATCTCAGCCCCCCGAGTTACCGTTTTACTCGCTGTCGGCAAGGAAGATGCCGGGCCGTCGGGACATGGCCGCCATGCTGTGCCCAACCCGCGTACCGCCCAAAAGCACAGCCCGCCCCTTGGCGCATGACGTAAAATTCGGTCCTCTCAGGGCAGTTATGGAATCACCGATCACCTTCATTAACGATTGTCGGCAATCGCCCCTCCTCACCAACCAGACCATCGATGGATTTGTCAAAGGCAACGGCAAACCCGGCCGGTTCGATGCGAGACACCGTGCCTGACACCGTGATGGGTTCATCGATATCGAACAACGGGAATTTGAGTGTGATGGGCTGCCCGACGTCGAGCTTCCACGATGTTTTAACGAACAGGCCGCCGGCGCTGATATTTGTAATCAGACAGTGGGCATTGTCCGTGGAAGTGGTGTACGCTGCAATGATGAGCGCATCCTTCCGGGGATATCCACGCTGGCCGGGCTTTGAAGTCATCGTTTCCTCACCTGATGGTTGACGGCAATCCAATCTGAATCGACAAATGATCGAGGACTCGAATGGTTGCATGGCGGAGCAACCGAAAAACAGCACCCATTTGGATGTAAGGGCCGGTCTCATCCTTCTTGACGGGCTTGTACCATTACGGATACGGACAGGCAAGCGCGCGACCCTGCTCCGCTTTGAAAAAGGCGCTGATACCTGGCGACGATGGAGGTGAAGATGAAAAGAGAATTCGGCCCGGACTACGCATCTGTCGAGGATCAGCATTTCATACCGAAATACCGTGCGCGGTGCCATTGCGGCGCGGTTCGGTACGACGTCTGTGCGGATCCCGTGGACGCCAAGATCTGCCATTGCACGGCCTGCCAGAAGCTTCACGGTGCACCGATGCAGTGGGCGGCCATCTTTCACAAGCGCGACGTCAGAATAACAGACGGGATCCAACACCTGAGTTTCTTCAACAGCGAACACCAGCGTCATGAGCGAACCCTGCCGTGCAAAGTCAGCTGCGGCCGCTGCGGGACACCGATCGCCGACGAGGGACGCCGCATGTGGCTCGCCTTCCCCTCCCTCTTCGACTTCGGGCATGCCTTGCAGGTCCCGGCATCGTTCAAACCGACCTGCCACATTTTTTACAGCCTGCGGATAATCGATATGAACGACGACCTGCCCAAGTGGTCCGGTCATAAAAATGACTCGGACCGCCTCTGACCGTTTCCGCCGATCAGACACGATGCATCGCACGGCGGTACCGGCTACAGGGCTGCGGGAACAAAGACGAGCGTGCCGGCCTGAAGCCGGCTGAAATCCTCGATCCGGCTGCCGCCCAGGAGTTCCTTGGTAGGCAGGTAGTAGATGGTCTGGGGGTCCTTGTACTTTTTCCCGGCGATGCGGTATGCCGACCGGTCCTTGCGCACCGGGAACGGCCCCTTGTACCCGATGATCAGGCGGGTGCTCACCGGCAGATCGTCCCAGTCGGATATCATCGATCCGTTCTTGATCCGCCCGGAAGGAAGAAAATAGATGGTGGTGGAATGATTGTAGGACCTGCCCGCCAGGGACCAGGCCGTGAAGCCGTCGGCAATGGTCTTTACCGGGCCGTCGTCCTTCAATTCGGCCAGGCTGCCGCTGTGGTTGAGCAGGACCACCGTGTCGGCCGGGAGGCGGTTCCAGCCGACCTGGTCGGAGATCTGGTCACCGGTGTAGATGCGGCCGTCCGGGAATTGATATACCGTCGAACTGCTGTCAAAGTCCTCTCCGGCGATCAACCAGGCGGTGTTGTGTTTGGAGATGAGGTTGGTTTCCTCGACCGCGGCGGCCATCATCCGGGGGCCGTAGAACACGTCCGCCAATTGGGCGTCGGCCACGAGCCGTCCGGCGCGTACGTCAGGGTCGTATGGCCAGGTCGGCTCCAGGCCCGCTCTGGCCCGGTCGAAGTTTTTGGCGCAGCGTTTGCGGCCGCGATGGTCGTGTTTGTGCCAGCGATTGGGCCGTCCATAGGCGACCTGGCTGTGGGTCAGCACCGCCCGGTCGTCCAGCCCGTAGACCTCCTTCAGGATGCGGAGCAACAGGCCGATCGATCGATACTGGCTGTCGGTGATGGGTGCGTAATGGTAGCCGACCAGTTCGATGCCGATGGACAGTTGGCTGAGATCGGCCCGGCCGTCCCACATGCTGGTGCCGGCGTGGTCGGCGATCCACTGCTTGTCCAGGATGCGGTAGGTGCGTCCGTCGCGGGCGATGACATAGTGCGTATGGCCGCCGTTGGTGCGCCGGCCGTTGCGAAACTGCTTGCCCCTTGAAACGACGCGCAGCGTGGTGTCGAGGCCGAGCTCCGAGGTGTGGACGATAAGGTAGCGGGTATGCTTGCGTTTGATCTTTTTGTATGCGGGGTTCAAGCGCGGCCGGTGATCGATGATGGCACCCTGGAACCGGTCGCGCTGGGCACTGGAAAAAGCCGTTGAGGCGGACGGCAGCGCCAGTCCGATGGCGAGGCAACCAAGCGCAGCCGGCAGGAACCGTTTTCTTAAATTCAAGGGCAACCAAAGCATAGCCAGGCATCTATACGAAGCGGGCGACCCGGTTGTCAACCGTCGTTCTACCGGCACGTCTTGTTAAAAGCGGAAGCCGGCGGTCAAGGCAAGCGATTAGCCGTTCAAATCCCCCCCCCACCCTGACGGGGACCGTTCCGACCGTTTCATTGATGTCGATGTCGCCGGTCCAGCGGTAAAGGCCCTGGAAGCCGGCGAATACGCGTGGGGTGATGTCGCAGTTGACACCGGCTGCGGCGTGAACCCGAAGACGCTGTCGCCTTCACTTTTATCGTATTCGCCGAGATGGGTTGTCGAGATCTCGGAATTGAGGGCCAGCAGATAAAAGCCCACACCGCCGCCGCCGAAAAAGGTCAGCGGGCCGGCCATTCGCCTTTGAGGGTGGACAAGACGGCCACGACGGCGATGGAATCGTCGCGGTTGTAGCTGCCGGCAATGGCTGTGCTGCCGCCATGTCCCTTTTCGGTGCCGAACAGATCGACTGCCGCTTCCAGGACCAGGTGCGGGGTCAGGTAGCGTCCGTAGGCCACGGCCAGGTTCGCGCCGGCATCGTAGTCGGCATCCTCCAGGTCGCCGCTGAAATCGTTAAGACCAAATCGAATCTGACCGTAATTGAGGTAGTCGGCGGCCTGTGCCCTGGCGGCACCGATGAACCCGGCGGCTGAAACCAACACCATCAGGACTGCCATAACGGTATATCTGGTCGACCCCATCGCTTTTCTCCATTTTTCGGTTGCTCGATAAGACGTGGGTGTTCAGCCCGGGCCGCGAGGGGTCGCCATTCGATCGCCCGCAGGGGCTCTGGCCGTCCCTGCCACGGTTGCTGCAATCCAGATCTTATAGCTGATAGTGCATTCGGCAACTGCCTGGTATATTGAAAATTTGGCCAGAAAAAGCATTATGACTGGTCGCCGTTGAAGGTCGGATCGGCATCTTTTTGAGGTCGCGGAGCGACAATGATCGAACAGGGCGAAGATGATCTAGTGTTGACACAAGGGGTAGTGGATGCCTCGCCTTTCTAAGCGAAGTGCCCGTTGTGCAATTTTTCGGCGGAGGAATCGGATCACCACATCCGACAGGAGATAAATAAACCTTGAAGGCGAGCCCTAACTGTGCCATCTGAGCCAGACATGGCCACCGACACCGTCAGACGATGACTGCGAACGAAACGACATACAGATGAACGAAACGTCTCATACCAAAGCGCTGTTCTCGGTCTTGATTGCAGGTACGCTCTGGTCTTTCGGCGCCCTGACGATCCGCTACATGGTCGATCCGCAGGTCTACCGGTGGCAGTACCTGTTTTTCAGGGGGCTGACGATCGCAGCGATATTGTGCATCTATCTCATCGCCAAGGACGGCGGCCGCTTTTTCGACAATTTTAAGCGAGTCGGGATGTCGGGTGTTGTCGGCGCCTGCGGGCTGGTGGGCGCCTTTATCGGATTTATCTGGTCGATAACCCTGACAACCGCTGCCAATACGCTGTTTCTGTTTGCAACCATCCCTTTTCTCGCCGCATTCATGGGCATTGTGATCCTCAAGGAAAAGATCCGCCCGCTCACCTGGGGCGCGATGACCGTTGCCCTGATCGGAATCACCGTGATGGTGATCGACGGCCTGGAAGCCGGAAGCGTTCTGGGAACGGTCACGGGATTTGCCGCGGCTTGCGGTTTTTCGACCTTTTCGGTGTGCCTCCGGTGGCGCAAGGAAACCCCCCAGTTTGCAACCGTCGCACTGGCCGGCTTCCTTTGCGCAATCTTGACTGTAGGCATACTCGTTTTACAAGGTGACCCGTTGCTGATGCCGGATCGCAATATCTTTCTTAGCATGGTGCACGGCACGCTGGTCGGTGTGGGGCTGATTTTATTCTCACTCGGTGCCAGCTATTTCCCGGCGGCCGAATTGAATCTGCTCTCGCTGGTGGAGGTGGTTGGCGGGGTCGTCTGGGTCTACCTGCCGATCTTCGGTATCAACGAAGTCCCCAGCCTGCTTACGGTGGTTGGCGGTTGCATCGTCACCTGTGCGATAATTGTGGATAGTGTCGGGACAAGATACACCCAGCAAGCGGTGAGCGCTGCTGGAAATTGACAGTTCGGCGATTCGCCGCGGGCGGGCGTCAATTCGCTGAACTGAGCTGCAGGTATGCCGGTATGGATCGAACCGCCGGCTGCCCATCCACCACCCGGTTGGCAAGCGATGTGACCGTGCCTGTCGTCAGGGCCCCTGCCAGTGGGAGAGGGGGGGCGGTTGAGGAACCTGACGCGCTATTGATCGATAACGCGCGATGTCGATCTCGGGATTTTGACTGGTCCGGATTACCTTCTCTTCAATCGGACTGTCAAATATGACTGCAAAGCCCTTGTCCCGCGAGCGCATCACGGTTCCCGTCACGACGGGCTTTTCCGCGATGGCGGACAACGGGAAACGCAGGCTGATTCGTTGCCCATCCTTGATCGCTCTCCAGTTGCCAATATAGATGCCTCCCTCACTGACGTCCCTGACCAGATCCCGATAGGTCACCGCGTTGACGGTGTATTTTACGGCAAACGCGGCAGTGCGGCGGGGATAGCGGCGTCGATCCGATCCGGTTTTCATGGTGACATTCACCTTTTCCCGCAACTTGCCGGAGCACCTGAATGTCACCACCCGTCTGGCCGGAAGGGTGACCGTCTCACCCGTGACCAGATTGCGGCCCTTGCGCGGCTTCTTGTCCCGGACCAGGAACTTGCCGAACCCGCTGACCAGCAGATCATCACCGGACGCCAGCGTCGCCTTGATGGTCTCCAGAAGGGACTCAACGATTTCAACGGATTGATTCCTGGGACATGCGAGTTCATTGCAGACCTGCTTGATGATGCCGCTTTTCGTTAGTGCCATGGTTTCTCCTACCTGATCCAGGTGATCATTACGGCTCCAAAGATGTTGCCGAACAACCGGTGTGTCCGATCGGATATGTCTCTAAACAACCCGTCCACTATCCGGCTGAAAATCGTGGCGGGGTTGACGATTGCCAGCACGGCCCCGGCAAAAGCAAATACGGCAACGATCCGAAACGCCCAGGGATAAGAGATAGCATGTGCAGACATCAGGAAGAGCAAACCCACGGTCGCTGGAATAACGGAAAGGAAATTGAGCGGGTAACTGTCAAAGACGGCCGTAAACGCGTTGACCGGTTCATGGGGGTGACGGATAAAAAACGAACTCATGGCGATGGTAGTGAGGCCCGGCAGATAGACGGTCACGTTCATCGTCAGTGACTCCTCTGGCAAACGGGTGAGGATGTACTAGTCGCAACAACTCCACGTTTACAGAAATTCCTTTTCTTGTCAAGGGGTTGGTGTCTATTCGATCCGGCAGATGGGGTTGGGTCAGGAGATTGACTTCAGACTGCTGTCCCGAATGGAGATGATCTCACTGCACGACGGACACGCGCCACTGAAGATAAACTCCTTGTCGACCAGCCGGGGGTGGAATGCTCGGGAGAGTTCATTCAGATTGACAAAATGCCTGCAGTGGGGACAGGTGCCGCCGACGTCGGAGGGCGATTTGAACAGGTTGCGCTTTTGGGCCAGGACCAGAAGAAACAGCAGTTTGAATCCAATCAGGCCGGCCAGTGCCCCCTTTACCACCCAGCCGGGCACCTGCTTGCGCGTCGAGAGGGAGGCCGCCTGCTTGACCAGGGCAGCGCTGGCGGTTTTCGATGTTCCCGCTTTTCCGGCCATGAGGGCCAGTTTGGCCAGAGGCAGCAGATGAATAGCCATGATGGACTCCTTCGTCCGGGTGGTGAAAAGCAGAATGCCCTGTCATCCTACACAAATACCATTGGCCTGTAAACATTCACTGAATATCGTCGGGGTCCTTGCCGCCGGCGGCAGCGCGCAACAGCACATCGCGCTGGTCGGGGTCAAGGTATGCGGATGTCCAGTCGAGCGGGGTGATGCCCTGGGTTGACGGCTGGGTGAGATCGGCGCCTTTTTCAATGAGCAGCCGTGCGACCTCGACCCGGCCGTTTCGTACGGCAAAATGAAGCGGCGTCAAACCGAAGCTCGGGTCCACGGCATTGATCGGGTGCCCCTCTTCAATGAGCCGGCGAACGGTATCGATCCTGCCGGTCTTGGCCGCTTCATGAAGTTTGCAATACTTTACGTATCGATAATAGGACAGACCCTCCCGGAGGAGAAAAACAAGCAGGACGACAATGATAACGGGCAAAATTTTTAAAAAGGTTTCCATCGGTCAATCTACCGAGCAGCTTAATCGCGCTGATATGTCAGAGAGAGAATCTTCGGACGAGATGATGGTCAACAACAGGCAAGTCCGTTTTCTCTATATTGTGTTATGTATTGCCTGGCCTCATGACGTTTTTCAACACCCTTTCTGATCAACCGCGCCTGCTTTTTCTTAGAATCAGGGATGCGATGCGACTGAACACATAGTGGATGGCCTCGATGTTGAAAATCCAGCCCCACAACCCGGTTAAAACGACAAAGATCCCTGAGACGACACCGATCACTACCAGGCTGGTGATCAGTGTCTGGCCGGCAAAGCTCGTCTGAAGCGCCCCGTGCACCCACCAGAGGAGTGTCCCGATGACCAGCGCGCCCATGGCCGCATTCAGATAGGCGCGGTACACACCGCCGGCGTCCGTATTGTTGCTGCGCCGGTTCCATACGGAAAACAGGAGAAGGGTCTGGAGGATGGCAGACGCGGAAATGGCCAGACCTACCCCGGCCACGCCGAAAAGGGTCAACCCGGCCCAGTATATCGGCAGGCTCAGGACCACGGCAATGGTGCCGAAAACCGCCGGCAAAAGGGTGTTCTGGGTCGCATAGAAACCGCGGTTGACGACGCTCTGGGAGATGAAGGCAATCGCCCCGACCATCAGGCAGGACAAGGTCAGGGCCGTCATTTTCGTATCTTCGGGAGAAAAGCGGCCCCGCTCAAATAGCACGTAGACAATTTCATGCCGCAGAACGACGACCAGTATGGATAAGGGGATAACGATGGACAGGTAGCGCAAGATGGTGTTGATGACATCGTTCAACGCTGACAGGCGTCCCTGAACGGCCAGCTGCGCCATATACGGGTAGGAGGCGACCCCCACGGCCTGCCCGAAGAATCCGACCAGCATGAGCATGACCCGCATGGCATAGTCGATCCACGCGATGGCCCCCGCCGGCAGGAAGCTGCCGAAGAATTTCGAGAACAGCTCCGTGGAAAAGACCATGGTCAGGCCGATCATCAGGGGCAGGGTCAATAAGACATAGCGTTTGAGGTCCGGGTGGGCAAGGTCGATGGTCGGACGAAATTTGATGCCGATTCGAACGGCGCCGATAATCTGGATCGCAAAACTGCCGATGCACGCACCTGCCAGAGCCCCCCAGCAAAAACCTTCCACACCCAGCCGGCGGCCGAGCAGCCACCCGCCGGCGATGATGCCGATATTGTAAATCAACGGCGCCAGGGCCGGAAACAGGAAACGCTTCTTGGCATATTGCACTGCCATCAGCAAGCCCCCGGCAAAGAAGAAGAATTGGGCCGGCAGGGTGATCCGTGTCATTCTCACGGCCAGGGCCAGAAATTGAGGGTCCTGGCGCCCCGGCGCCAACATGGGCACTATGGTGGGGGCCACGATCATTCCGGCGATGATGAGAACGATGAGAAGGGCGCCGAATACTGTCGAGATATTGGAGAAGGTTCGCCAGCCGTCGATTTCCCTCTTTTCGGCCAGGTAGCTCGAGAAAATGGGAATGAAGGTCACCGATAAGAATCCGCTGGCCAGGATGTGATTGAGTATTTCCGGCAGCACGAAAGCGACGCGGTAGGCATCGACTTCCGTTCCGGCGCCCGCCAGCGCGGCGAGCACCATCTCCCTGGCGATGCCGGTGACGCGGCTGAGGAAAATGCTGGCCATCATGATCAGGGTGGCGATGCCCATCTTACTGAACTCACCTGACCCGTTGGGATGTTTCATGTCAACCCCCCCGACTGGAGGATCCGCCGGATTGGCAAAGGATGTTGTACCGCAATCGTGAGCGCAATTCCCGCCGCTTGTGCGAAGCGGGGTCGATAACGATCGCGCGTGGCCATACCGCGTTGACCGTTCGTCCAAGATGCCCATCGACTGCACGTATACGCTGCTTTTTCGCCCTGAGTTCACCTTGCCTTGCCTGCGCTCATGACGTCCCGGGCGCCCTTGCCAGAATGGTTAGACAGCCGTCGTTCAAGGGGACGCGGGGATGCGCATGAAACTATGCGTTTCGGCCATAAACGTCAAATGAAATAAGCTCAACAGACCGCCGCGTCCGGCGGCATCGTCTCGGTGACCGCATTTGATCGATATGCATGGAAGGCCTGCGAAGCGGCGGCCGTCGTTCGTCAGCTCAAACCCGCTGTCAGGGCGCGTCAGAAGTCACGGCCAGGCAGTTGAACGGGGGCAGGCTTCAATGGAAGGAAAAATAATCGATTTTCAGTTCGCTCGTTTACCCCGCCGCAAGCGACGGGGACTGCACTCGCTATCGCGGTTCAATCGCCCGACAGACCTGCGGCTGCGATCAAGAAGACGGGTGGCGCTCCGATCCGTTCAGGTCGTACGGTCGATTTCGTGAACGATATCAGGCAGCTGTCCGTTCTTTGCTTTGAGCTCCTCAAGAAGGCTGTCGAAGGCCACGGCGAACCCGTCGGCATCGACGCGGACCACCTTTCCAGAGACCCGGACAGTGTTGTCGAATCGAAACAAAGGAAATTCGATTTCGATGGACTGCCCTTCGGCAATCTTCCTGGATGTCCGGATGTACAGGCCACCGGCACCGATGTTCTTGATCACATCCCGGTGGGTTCCCTCTTTGACGGTGTACTCGGCGATGATATAGGAGGTGCGGCGCGAGCGTTGTTGGCGATTCGGACTGACTTTCATGGTTTCTGATTCGCTTTCTCGCGCAACGTGCCGGATTGAAGGGGGGGCGCCGCCCACTCAGGAGGGGGGGCGGGTCCTACAACGGATGGTGTTTTGGGGAATTTCGGTTCGGACGCCAACGGTTCCAAGATGTCAATTTTCTTCAGGGCCATGGTGGAACTCCGTTTCAGTGACGGCGAAATTGGCAGGTTGGGCAAGTATACGTTTGCAAATATTCCCATTCTTGTCAAGGAGTTGGTGACTTTTTCCAATTTTATTGCTGGAGAGCCAACACCCAGGCGGGTCCTCGGGTCGAAGGCAAAGACCAACGGCGGGCAGGGCGGTTCCCGCCTTTCCAGCTGTCATGTATTTTCTTCTCAATGGCAAGACGCCCGGCTCTCGAATGCTGTTTGCGCAGCGATGCGATCCAGGAAGAAGTGATCCCGTGCGATGACGCGGGAAACAGCCCGGCACCGCTCGAACGCGGCTGGACGAATCAGGGAAGCCGGTACACCACACCGCCCCAGGTGAGACCGGCGCCCAGTCCGATGAACATGAGGTTGTCACCGGACGTGAGCATCCCTTTCTCCATCAGTTCATCCAGGGCGATGGGAATCGTTGCGCCGGTCGTGTTTCCATACTCCTGAATGTTGTTGAAGATCTTGTGTTCAGGAATATTCATGCGCTCCCTGAAGGCTTCATTGATGCGCAGGTTGGCCTGGTGAGGAACCACCATGTCGATATCCGCCATTTGCATGCCGGCTTTGTCCAGAAGCTCCCGCGCCACCGCCGGCAGCCGGGTGACCGCCAGTTTGAACACGGTTTTTCCATCCATGTAGGGCAGATACTCCTGCCTGGCCTGCACCTCGGCGTTCATGACCGGGCCGCTTTTCCGGGCCGGGACGCCCACCCGCAACACATCGGCGTATTTTCCATCGGCATGGAAGACGGCCGCCAGGATGCCGGCCTCTCGGTCTGTGGCTTCGGCCTCGATACAGACCGCCCCGGCACCGTCGGCGAAAATGACGGCGGTGTCGCGATTCTGCGTGTTCAGTTCCAGAAACCGGCTCTGGGTCTCGGCGCCGACCAGCAGGATTTTGCGTGCCTTGCCGCTTTTGATATAGGCATCGCACACTTCCAATCCATGCAGAAAGCCGGTGCACTGTTGGCGGATATCCAGCGCGGGGACCTTTTCAGCCCCCAGCTTGTGCTGCAGAATCACGCCGGAGCCGGGGACATAGACATCCGAGGTCATGGTGGCAAACACGATCAGGTCCAGATCGGTGGGGGTCCAACCGGCTCTTTCCAGGGCGATGGCCGATGCTTCCCTCGCCAGGTCCGACGTGCCCAGGTCATCGTCCGGGTTGACCCAATACCTGGCCTCGATCCCCGTGCGTTGACGAATCCATTCATCCGAGGTGTCCATCCATGCGGACAACTCGTCGTTGGTGACGCGGCGGTCGGGTACGTAACGGCCGGTGCTCCTGATGATCGATCGATTCATGGTTTGATAATCCACCAGTTGTGGGCAAGTCAGGGGAACTGAGAAGAAGGCCGTCAGCCGCTCCCCTGCGCCGGGCTGAAAGTGATGGGACTGGCCGGGAATGTCCATACTGATATCTGATGCGTAGCCGACAATCAAGTCGGATGTTGCCGGGTGTCGCCTGGAGAATAATCGCATCGTGGGCACCGTCGCACGGCATTTGCCGGTTGGCCCTGCCGGACTGCACCGGCACCACCTTCCGAAAAATGGCAGGCCGGCAACAATGTCCGGTGGCACCGGTGGCGCCCACGCCGCGGCCGGGGTGGCCGGGGCTACTCCTGCGGCAGGATTTTCAGCTGGTCGGCCAGGGTCCAGAAATACAATGTGACCGGCTGGGCATTTTCATCCAATCGGCTCCATTTCACCTTGGCGAGGCTTTCGTCGACCGTGACCAATTCGACCCGGATATCCCTGGGTGAAATAAAGATTTTTTCGGAGTTGAGCAGCTTGCGCGCGGCGGCACGGTTCTGGCTGTTGATGAAATCCTGATACTCCTTCATCGACGATTGAAATGCCGATACGAACGAATAGGCCGGGATGACAGCCGCCTGATTGGCGCAGGCCGGCATCGCGGCAAGGATCAGGGCGGCAAGAACGAAAACGACGATTTTCACTGGCATTGATAATACTCCCTTGTCCCGGCGCAGTCACTGGAGGTGGCTGCGCGGAGTCTTCAATCTTCTGGAGAATATATCGGCATTTTCGATTAAATATTTAGGCGCGAACGTACATAGGGTCTGTCGTCCCGCGGATTCCCCAAAGAAACGGGCCGTTGCGGCTGTTGCCCGGAAACCGGGACACACCGGCCCGGCGCGCGATCCGCCCGCTCCGGTTGGACGCGAGGGCATCGATGAACCCATTTTTCTGCCCGAACAGGGTCCCATCCCACCCGGAAGCGGTGACCGCTTTCTGACGGCCGTTGTCAAACCGTTGCCGGTTCAAGCCTCCCGGATCAGCCCAATCGGATGATATTGCATATGAAATCAAGACGTTTAATAGTGGCACACAATTTGATAATCAATCTTTGAACGGGTGTTCCCGACATCGAGGCAATACCGCCCGTCCGCAGAACGCACACACCATAAAAAGGAAGTCTGATGAACCATCCACGCCATCAACTTTTTTGGATGACCCTCTATCTGGGGGTCGTCGCCGTTGTCTGCCTGTTGATGTTTGCGCCCCTGAAAATGGCCTTCATGGCCAATTGGGGATTCAACCTGCTGATCCTGGCGGCGCTGGTCACCGGCATTGCCATCAATGTGCGCCAGGTTTTCGCCCTGAAACCGGAGCTGCACTGGATCAAGATGTTCCGTACGGGAAATATCGGGATTTCGGTCTCCGAGCCCACCCGCCTGATGAAGCCTCTGGCCAAGCACCTGGAGGGACTCAACCGGGACCGCTTTTCGCTGTCGGCATTTTCCATGCGCACGGTTCTGGACGGAATTCGCGGGCGGCTGGAAGAGTCCCGCGAGGTCTCCCGCTACATGATCGGACTGCTGGTTTTCCTGGGCCTGCTGGGAACGTTTTGGGGGCTTTTGGGGACCATCTCATCGGTCTGGCGCGTCATCGAGGGGATGGAGGTGGCCCGGCACGACTTCGCTGCGGTGTTCGAGAACCTCAAAACCGGTCTCCAGGGTCCCTTGAGCGGCATGGGCACCGCCTTCAGTTCCTCCCTGTTCGGTTTAGGCGGGTCACTGGTCTTAGGGTTTATCGACCTCCAGGCGGGGCACGCCCAGAACCGCTTTTTCAACGAACTGGAGGAGTGGCTGTCCGAGGTGACGCATCTGATCGACAAGGCGGAAGGCCAGGCGTCGGGATTCGAAGCCCTGCCGATGCCCCAGGGGTCTCATGAAATCAAGGACCAGTTGATCCTGATGACAAGGGAGCTGCGCGAAAACAACCGCATGGTCGCGCAGGTGCTGTCCGATCGACCTTCCGCCGCCGCGTCCGACGATCGCTCCGCTGCGGCCATGAATGCCTGAGCCATGTCGACCATCGCCAAGCGTTCCCATCGTGAATTCAATGTCTGGCCCGGCTATGTGGACGCGCTCAGCGCGCTTCTCATGGTGGTCATTTTTCTGGTCCTGATCTTCTCTATCGCTCAGTTCCTGTTGAGCCAGGTCCTTTCTGGACAGGAGAGCGAACTGGCCATTCTGCAGCGCAAGGTCAACGAACTGACATCCCAGCTGGGACTCGAAGACCAGCGCAACCGGGAGTTGGCGGCCACCATCTCCGAGTTGTCCTTCACGGTGGGCTCCCTCACCGAAGACAACGCACTGCTGAACGATACGGTCACGCAGATGACGGCCGGCGCCCGGCAGGATCAGGCAACGATCGAGCAGCAGCTGCTGATGATCGGCAGCCTTCAGGAGGATATCGACGCCCTGCGGCAACTGCGGCAGGAACTCGAGGACCGCGTCGGCGGCATGGCCGCAGCGTTGCAGTCCGGCCAGGCCGAGATCGGGGTGCTGCGGGACCGCTCGAAAGCCCTCGAGGCCCGCATGGTCGATGCCCAGGAGCGCACACGCCTGGCCCAGCAGGCGATTCAACACAAGGAGCTCCGCATCCAGGCCCTGTCCGCCCTGATCGATGAACAGGAGCAGGCCCTGGCGGAGGAGCGTCGCCTGTCGGCCAGCGCCCGGGCTCAGATCGCCCAGTTGAACCGCAGCATCGCCGCCCTCAAGGCCCGCCTGGAACAGGTCAGCCAGGCCCTGGACCTTGCCCACGGTGAAAACGCGGTCAAGGACACTGAAATAAAAGACCTCGGCAAACGCCTGAACCTTGCCTTGGCCCGGCGCGTCAATGACCTGGAAGCCTACCGGTCGGAATTTTTCGGCCGGCTGCGAAAGGTGCTGGGCGACAACCCCCTTATCCGCATCGAAGGCGACCGATTTGTTTTTCAGGCCGAGCTGCTGTTTGCCACCGGTTCGGCAGAGCTTGGTTCTGCGGGCATCCACCACCTCACCCAGCTGGCCACCACCTTCAACGAGCTGATGGCCAGGATCCCGCCGGAACTCGATTGGATCCTGAGGATCGACGGACACACCGACCGCGTACCGGTCACCTCGGGGCGGTTCCCCTCCAACTGGGAGCTGTCCACCGCCCGAGCCGTCTCGGTGGTTCGTTTTCTGTCCAGCCAGGGTATTCCCCAGACCCATATGGCCGCGGCCGGATTCAGTAAATTCCATCCCCTGGATCCGGCGGACACCCCGTCGGCCTACCGGAAAAACCGGCGGATCGAGATCAAGCTAACCGCCCGCTGACGGGCGACCATTCGTGCCGGAACCAAGAACCGTTCCGGTCTCTTTAGATGTCGCTGCACACGTCAGGATCAGGGCAAATTAGCGTTTTGGCCGCCGACGGCCAGGATATCGGGAGAAGCCATCGCCGGGGAAAGCCGTCACCGGCGATGGCGTATGATGGCTACTGGAGGAATCGGTTCAACTTGTAGAACTCCCCTTGCATTTCTAGCAGTTTTCCCTGCATCAGCATACCGAGCACGGCCAGGCGGCCATGAACATTGCCGGATTGATCCAGGATCCTGTCGATCTCCGCCTGATAGGTCCGCAGGTGCGGGTGTCGTTCCAGATAGCGGTCGCGGTTCGCCAGGGCTTCTTTGAGGCGGCTGTCGACCGCTGGCTGGCGCGGTTGGGGACGATTACGGCTATTGTTGAGGCTGTTTTGCATGCTTCCACCTCCGATAGGGTGAACCCACGTATTTGTCAGTGTCAGCTACTTTTACCTTAACCATTGATAGGCGTGTGGTCCACCGGTGACCATCCGGAATTTTGCTTTTACATGGCTGGATTGAAGGGGTATGTCCATTTCCGCGCATGCGTTCAACACGGATAGATACAATCCGGACAATGGTTTCAAAATTATGAAATTTTTATAAGAAAATAAAATTGACCGGCCCCCGGATCCGTTGGTATGCAGATGTCCTCCATACAGCTGCGTAAGGTCGCACAAACTTATGGATCGATCCCAATCGGAGCGGTTTGATCCCTGAATGCCGGATACCCGTATCCCGATGGGCACCGTTGTTGGCCTGTTTCAACAGGCCTGTACCGGTTAACTATGAACACGCGGGCGCAGCGGGCTGACCGACACCTGCGAAAGGCGACAGAACCCATGGCCCAGCCCTGGCAGACCATCGACCGCGTTCCCACCGACGCGGGCCTCCTTGAACTGCGACAGCGCGGGGAGCGCGATTTCCTCATCACCGTGGGCGGCCAGGTGCTGATGAACAGCATGGCCAACCGGTCCGAAGTGGCTCTCGGGCAACTTGCCTGCGGACACCTGACGCATTCGACCCATCCGCTGGTGCTGGTGGGGGGGCTGGGCATGGGATTTACGCTCAAGGCGGTGCTCGACACCCTGCCTGTCGCGGCACGCGTCGTGGTGGCCGAATTGAATCCCGTGGTGCTGGCATGGTGCCGCGGACCTTTGTCGGCGCTGACCGGCAATGCCGTGGCAGACGCGCGGGTCAGCGTGGAAATCGGCGATGTGGCCCAACTGATTCGCCGCTATGCGAAAGACGATGCACCGCAGAAACTGGATGCCGTCATCCTGGACCTTTACACCGGTCCGTACGTACGCAGCCACAAGCGCGACGACCCGCTCTACGGCAGCATCGCCATCAATGCGACCCGGTCGGCCCTCAAACCGGAAGGGGTCTTTGCCGTTTGGGGGGAAGACTACGACGCCGGCTTTGCCAAGCGCCTGACTGCGGCCGGATTCGTGGTCAGCCGCCACCGGTCGGGGCGCGGCGGCGCCGGGCATGTGGTATACCTGGCAAGAAAAGGCGCCGGTGCCGGCAAGGCTGCATCCTAATCTCCCCACCTTACTTTTACCTTTCAGCAACTGCCTGTTTGATATGACACGCGAGTTGCTTGTCGGGCGGCCATCCTTGCCATTACCTGGTGGCAGGGAGCCTTGAACCGCGACAGCGAGCGCATTCCCCGCAGCTTGCCGCGGGGAGGGTTCAATCATCGAAAATGAGGCCAGGGCCGTTTTGCCGAAATTGATATGCCTGGAGTTGCATAACGGCCAGGTCGGTCTTATCATGAAATTGAAACCCTGCCGAGCAGGGAATCACGGGTAAATTGAATCCTATTCATCTACCCTCCTCCTTGGGCAAGCCTGGATCCGGGCTTGCCCTCCTTTTTCATGCAAGCAGCCTCGCGCCGGTCGCTAGGCGCCGTCTTCTCCAGCAGCAGACAAGCCGTGCCATACTGCTCTGATGCTAAAGGGTGGGGATGGCTCGATCGGTCGATTGCCGGTGATCCGAATCCAGCCGTTTCCCGCGATCGTTTTCGATGAGGCGCATCAGCCGGTCCAACGGCAGGGCTTCCCCGACGAACCCGTTGTGTCCAATGATGGTTTCGGCTTTGAACAGCGAGTTCAAGACGGCTTCTTCCGTTGCTTCGATGGCCGCCTGAAAGAGCGGCGAAATCCCTTCGTTGGGCAACGCGGCCATGGAAGAGAGTGCCCGGCGACGATCAGGGGTGCGGCGAACGTCATCGGCCACGGAAAAGGCGATGGCATAATCCCCGGACCCGTTGGCGAAAGATGCGCCGGTGCGTGCCAGACCGAACAGGGTCCGTCGGGCCAGCCGCGCCAGGTTCCGATCCGACAGGGGGGCATCGGTCGCCGCAATGATCATGATCGATCCGTCCGCATCACCCGTGTCCAATCCCCCTTTGAGATAGTACCGTCCCAGCGACCGGCCGACCGGCAGACCCAGGACCTGGAGAATACCGCCGAAATTGGATTGCACCAGCACGCCGACCGCGTACCCCCCCAGGCGCCTGGGGATCAGTCGCGAACTGGTGCCGATGCCTCCTTTCCATCCGAAAGCCATGGTCCCGGTACCGGCGCCCACGCTTCCCTCCTCGACCGGTCCGCCGGTGGCAGCGTCGATCGCCCCGCCGATCATCACGGGAGTCAGGGCGCGACACCGGATGTTGTTCAACCGGCCGTCGTTGGTCTCGCCGACCACCGGATTGACCGTGGTTGCCGTCTCGTTTCCCGGAAGCGCCAGGACCCAGTCGAGAACGGCCTCGGCCGCCCGGGGCACGCACAGGGTGTTGGTCAGCACGATGGGTGTTTCAATCTCGCCCAGTTCGCTGATCTGGGTGCTGCCCGTCAGTTTGCCGAACCCATTGCCAACGGCAATGCCGGCGGGCACCTTGTTTTGATAGACATTGTCCGGATGAGGCAGGATGACCGTTGCCCCGGTGCGGATATCGTCCCCTTCGATCACGGTGAGGTGACCGACCCCGACCGGATGAACATCGGTAATGGCATTGAGCGGTCCCGTGGGCAGAACGCCCGGGGCAATGCCCAGTTCCCTGGCTCGTTTTCTAATGGATCGCATACGCACCCGATTTAAAATTTTGTATTTGATAATCTTCGGCGGTCAAGTACAATCGCCCTATAACTCCGCAACCGTTGCCGATAGCCCGTGACGAGGTCGTTTGCGCGTCCCGTTTCGCGCCCGGGGATCCCGGCAGCCATCAATCTCGAGGTGCCCAATGAACTTGCATATCGTTGTCGCTCCCAACGCCTTTAAGGGCAGCATGGACGCCGTGCAGGCGGCCGAGGCGATGAAGAGGGGCATTCTGTCTGTCATTTCCCAAGGCGATGTCACTTGCGTGCCCGTGGCCGACGGGGGAGACGGGCTTACCGAAGTCATGCTTGCCGGATTGAGCGGGAACCGGGTTGAGGCGACGGTCGCCGGCCCGAGAATGGATCCGCTTTCGGCACCCTTTTGCATGGTCCCCTCACAGAAGCTGGCCGTGGTGGAAATGGCCAAGGCCAGCGGGCTGGCCCTTTTGCCCAAGGCGCGGCACGACCCGACGCGCACCACCACATACGGCACCGGCGAACTGATTCGTGCGGCCATGGATAAAGGCGCCACGCGGATCATCGTGGGCATCGGCGGCAGTGCCACCTGCGACGGGGGGATCGGCATGGCGGCTGCCCTGGGCTACCGGTTTCTCGATGAAACCGGCACGCCGGTCGAACCGGTGGGCGGCTGCCTGGGAGCGATCGCCTCCATCGACCGCCGAAACGTCGATCCGCGGCTGAATGGCCTATCCGTGTCGGTGGCCTGCGACGTGACCAACCCGTTGACCGGCGACAGCGGCGCCTCGGCGGTCTACTCCCCCCAGAAAGGCGCTACGCCCGAGCAGGTCACCCGACTCGACGCCGGGCTGGCCAACCTGGCGCGGGTCATCCGAAGGGATCTGGGTGTCGATATTGCAGATATGCCGGGCGCCGGTGCGGCCGGCGGCCTTGGCGGCGGACTGCACGCCTTCGTCGGTGCCGAACTGAAGCCGGGCATCGACCTGGTCATCGATGTGGTCAGGCTCAAAGACGCCATTGCCGGTGCCGACCTCGTGTTGACCGCCGAGGGCCGTATCGATCGTCAAACCCGGTTCAACAAGGCCCCGGCGGGTGTGGCGCGAACGGCAAAGGCAGCCGGGGTTCCGTGTATCGCCATTTGCGGCGGGATCGGTGAAGGCATCGAATCGCTTCACGATATCGGCATCGATGCCGTCTTTTCGATCTGCAGCGGTCCGCAAACTTTGGCAGAGGCTATTAAGGAAGCGGATGGCCTGCTGGCCCGCCAGACCGGGCAGGTGGTCAGAACGTTTCTTGCCGGTCGATCCATGCGTCCAGCGGGTCAGTACTCATAAAACAGCCGCTGTATGTCATCCAACCCGCGTTTTTTCAACAGTGCCAGCATCAGCAGGATCCGGGACTTGGCCGGGTTGAGTTCATCCGAGGCGATAAAGCGCATGCGGTCATCATCGATCTCCACGTTTCGTCCCACCTTCCCGGTGGGTACGCGGGAACTGCGGACGATGACGACGCCCTTTTTGGCCGCCCGGGCCGCCCGCCGGATGGTCGCCGCGTTCATGTTGCCGTTGCCGTCACCGGCGACCACGATCCCCTTGGCGCCTTTTTCCATGGAGCCGTCGATGAGGTCGGCCGGCATGTCCGCACAGGCGTAGATGATATCCACCCGGGGCAGCGACGTGACGCCTTTCACGGAGAATTGGCTTTTGTGGGTGTGCCTGCGAAACGGCCGGCGGAAATATTCCGTCTTCCCGTAATTGACCGTTCCGATGAGGCCATTGATCGGGGAAATGAAGGTTTCCACCGAGGTGGTGTTGGTTTTGGTCAGCGAATGGGCGCCATGGATCCGGTCATTCATCACCACCAGCGTGCCGCGCCCGGCGGCATCCGGATCGGCGGCGACGGCAACGGCGTTGTACAGGTTAAGCGGCCCGTCGGCGCTGATGGCGGTCGATGGGCGCATGGCCCCTGTCAGAACCACCGGCTTCCTGCTTTTGACGGTCAGGTTGAGAAAGTGGGCCGTCTCTTCCATGGTGTCCGTGCCGTGGGTGACGACCACGCCGTCGACCCCATCGGTGCCCAAGAGGTCGTTGATCCGGTTGGCCAGGTCGATCATGATGGCAAAGGTGATATCCTGGGACCCCACATTGGCCACCTGTTCGCTGTGGATACGGGCAATCCCGGTCAGGCCGGGCACCGCACCGATCATGGCGTCAACGGTCATCCGGCCGGACGTGTACCCTGCCTGCGTCGCTGTCGCAGCCGAACCGGCAATGGTGCCGCCCGTGGCGAGAATCATCACGCGGGGCAGTCGATCCGGTGGGTGGAGGATGTTTTTGGCTGGCATGGATTGACCTGTCCGGCGTCTTGCCGGGGTGCGGTTGCCGTAGAAGGTTTCAGTCGCTGTATTCTTATTTAACACCAATAGGTTAGTTGATGCAACACTACAGGCTCAGAGGAAGATGCTCAACAATAAAAACGACTTCCACCAAGCGGTTGCAGCGTCAGTTTGCATGATCATCGCACGGTTAACGAATCGCCGGGCAAAGAAACAAGTATCCGCTCACGCCTGATTATTCAGAAGAAAAAACGGGAATTTAATTTCGGGTGGCGAATGTCATTTGGGAGGGTATGGCAATGAAACCCGTCGGGGACCCTTATTCGCCGGTGATCTGTCGGGGTGCAAAGCAGAAGGGATCTTTGTCCGTGAAGGGGTCCAGGCCCAGGCTGTAGACGATGGCCAGGCACCCTCGGCAGACCGGGTTCAGGCGGCAGTTGCGGCAGGCGCGGCTGCCAGCGCGATAACGTTCTGCGAGATTGCTGTGATAAATGTCGTAAAGACTGCTTTTGGTAATGTTCCCGATCTGGGAGGGAAATTTCCTGCAGGCGTGCACCTCGCCGTCGGGCAGCAGCGCCAGGAAATTGAATGCCGCTCCGCAGCCGTGGCCGGTGCATCCGCCGAACAAGGCCTGCTTTTTTTCCTGACGAATAATATTTGTCAGGTTGTCCTTGAGCCCGGTTTTCGGATTTTTAGCGGCCGCCGCCTCGTACTGCCTTAAAAAGGATTCAAACGCCGCTTTCTCCGGCATCAACAGTTTCGCCCCTTTTCCCACGGCGGAAAGACGGTTGAAGGTGAAGGCATCGGCACTGTCCGCGAGCAGCCGCGAAAGGGGAAGCACCTGGGCCAGGTTGTCACGGGTCAGGGTGAGCATCACCATGCTGAAGATGCCCAACTCCCGCAGTCCATCCAGAAAGGCCAGCGACCTGGCGAAGTGCCCCTTGCCGCGGATAGTGTCGTTATGCGCCTCCAGTCCTTCAAGGCTGATCTGGAAATAAAGGGGGCGGTCGATTTCCAGCAGTTGTCTAATCCGGTCGAGAGGGGTGGGGTTGCCCAAAATGGCGATGCCGAAACCGAACCGCGATGCGGCCCGGTAGATATCGTCGAAGTGGGGGTAGAGCAACGGGTTTCCGCCGGTGAAGGTTACTTGGCCCCGCACATGCATCCGGCGGCAAAAGTCGTAGAAATCATCCAGGATGGCCATAGCCGCATCCACTGCCAGGGGAGTACGGTCGCTTCGATCGTAGCAGTGCAGGCAATCGAGGTCACAGGCCTGGGTGACATGCCATTGGAGGGTGAAGACATCCGTGGAGAGAAATGCTGCCAGGCAAGGCTGCATTTTCCCCTCGGGCGGCGTCGCTCTGCGGATTCGGGAGCCCGGGCTCAGGAGGATGCCCTGGGAGATAGCCCGGTCGATGGCGGTCTGGATGTCGCCCGGGGTCACCCTGCCCAGTCTTGCCGCTGCTAAGGGGTTGATCTGCTCGACGATGAGTTTAAGGGCCAGCAGGTCGATGTCTCCGGCCTCCCGATAGCGCAGATCGCGGGATTTTGGATGCCGCCAGACCATCACATGGGCCGGTTCGTTTTCCGGGGTGGCATCCGTGGCGTTCGACCGGATGAGAGCCACCAGATTTTTCCAGCGGACGGGGACCACCGTGAGGGTGGGATTGACGGTGACGGCCTGAATCGGTTGGATCGGCTCATCGATGGCCGCTTTTTTGTGCAGGATCCATTCCAGCCGGGCCAGGTCGGCGACGTAGCCGGGTAGATCCATTGGTTCGGTCAGGGCGGCGAGCCGGCCGGGAAAAGAGTGGGCCGTCCAATCATCATCCATTGCCGCCAGCACCCTGCCCCAGGTTTTACTGCCAAGGGTGCGGCGGCAAATGGAGAAGATTTTTTCGACCGTATCAAGCGGTGCTGAATCCACTGCGTTTTGAATGGCATGCAAAAGGTTAGATTGTGAACTTGGCCTGTGCTGGAATCGCTCACGCAACCTGCGTGATTACATTCAGCTTCAGCCACTTTTGGCGGGCTGCTTTTTTTCACTGTCGGTGCCACCGGCACCGGAAGAGCTGCCACTTCAACCGCTTGCGGAGCCACCGGCTCCGGCTTTGTCGCCGCTTCAGGCGCTCTTGCCGGCTGCGCAGCCGCTCAGGGTGAAGGTGGACCCTGCAATCAGCCCGGCGATACAAAAGCCTGCCAGGATCTTTTTGAGGTCGTCTACATCCATGGTTGCCTCCTGCGAGGTTAAAGGTGATATTTCCATTTCCCCTGGGGCGGGAACGCGGCAGACCGACGTTGGCGATGGGATAGGGGTGCAGGATCGAAATACCCTATGCAATGGAACGATGTAATTAAAAAAAACTATCAGATGGGGTCCTGGATGTCAATCATGCGTATCAGCGCTTGGCGAACCAGGCCCGGGACGATCGTTCGGCAGATGCGTGGCAGAAAAGATGACGGCTTGGGATGCGGGTCGATGCGGGTGGGGTGCTGCCGGCCGGGGTGAAAACGCCTTTCTTCAATCACGGCGAGTCCGAAACGGTGACGTGACGATAAAGATGCGCCCAGGTGATCTTGTCTTTGACAAGATTCATTGCCATCTGCTATGGATTATTGGAAAAATAAGCTTTGCCGGGGAATGGTTGCCCTTGGCATGCAGTGATCCACTGCCGTAGGATTACAACTTTTCGACAGGCAACGGCCGGAAAGCCGCATGTCGTTGATATCCGGGCCATCGGTAGGATACCTTCAGAAAGATAGAGGACGCGACAACCCATGGGGGTACCGCTGATCGAAGAATTGTTGACCGGCGACAGCAAGGAAATCCGGGATATTGCCAATAACGAAGCGATATTGGTCGGATTTCTGACCTTGGTCAAAGGCGTCGATGATCTGCCGGATATGAGCAGCCGCTTTTATGAAGAGCCGCGTAGCCTCTATCAGGTGACCTCGGCGGGTCGTTCCATAGATGAGCTGGCCACGGTCATGTCCTCCTTTTTCGGCAAACCGGCCAAGGCCCCCGGCAAAGGTCTGCCCGTCTCCCTGCGCTTCGACCCCACCGTGAAATTCCTGGGCGGCATCCGCAAGGATCAGGCCCTTTTCCTGAAAAAACTAAAAACCGGTGCCTTTTACGGTGCCTTGTGGCCGTGGCAGCAGGATGCGGGTAAGATCGAAGTCCTCTTGGGTTTCTGTTCGACCAGCATGAGCGACCAGGACTACAAACAGCTGGGATCCCTGGTTCAAAAGTTCTTAAGCAAAAAAAAGATTGAAACCATTACCGACGTGGGTGGACAGATCCACGGTATCAGCCTTCCTTCGTTTCTTCAGATGTCGGAAATGGAAGGTGCCACGTATACGCTCAAAGTGACCAGCGGCAATCGCACCGGCCATCTGCATATTGATGGCGGAAGCCTTATCGCCGCGCAGGTCGGAGAACTGGCAGGCAACGAAGCCGCCTACCGGATCATCAGCTGGGACAACGCCGCTATTCAGATTCAGGCGGCCGATCCCGACCGGGTCAGGGAGATCCACGACCCGCTCATGAGCGTGATGATGGAGAGCCTGAAAATCAAAGACGAGGCCGGCGATCACCCGCCGCCAGCGCCGACCGATCGCAAGGCCCCGTCTCCACCGCCCAAACCGAAAAAAACCCCGCCTGCGGACCGGCCGGCAACGGGTGACGACACCCAACCGGTAAAATCGCCCGTTAAGAAGGCTTCGACGCCGGTTCCTGAGAAGCCCGCCCCAAAAGCACCGTCCCCGCCATCTCCGCCGGAATCGATGGAAATGATGGAAATGATGGAACTATCGGAATTGGCGGAATTACAGAAACCGCCAAAACCGGTGGTTGCCGTGCCCTTTGAAAAAAGCACCGATCATTCGGTGGGCAAGCAGGATCAGATGGGGCGGACCCACAAACTGCTCATCGTATTGGGCGTGGTGATTCTTTTTGCCATCGCGTCTACCGCTGGTGGATGGCTGCTCAAGAAAAGGCAGATCAATCGCCGGTACGAGCAGCTGATCGCTGACCTTGCGGTTACCAAAGCGCTCGACGCCCAGATCGTGATGCTGATGCAATACATCAAAGCCCACCCTGAGGATGCCCACCGGTCGGAATTAGAGGCCCGGTTGAGCGATGCCAACGCCGAAATTGAAAAGCGGGACTATGAAACAACCATTTTGGCGGTCAATGGGCTGGCGATTGATGAGAATTACGAGAAAAAGGCCCTGTCCCTTTACACCGCCTTTCTAAAAAAATTCCCCCAAAGCCCTTATGCCGCTCAGATCAATGAAGCCATGGGCGGTATCCGGAATTTGCTGGGGACCGCCCATTTCGAGGACCTGAAAAAGGTGGCCACCACCGATTTAAAAGCGCGTCTGTCCGCTTATCGTGAATATCTCGAGCAGTTCCCGGAAGGTGCGGAGCGAGGGGCCGTGGAACGGATGATTGCTGATTTGGCGCAAGAATACTACGGGGTCATCGAGAAGCAGACGGCCGCTTGCGATGCCCGGGAAAATTGGGATGACTGCATCGCCCGATGCGACCAGTTTCTATCGGCTTTTTCCAATGGGGAATGGGCCGAAAAAGCCAGGCTGCTGCGCAGCGAGCTTCAGGATAAAAAGGACGTCATCGACCTGTCGGCCAAATCGGCACTGATGGCCGATGACTATGCCAAGGCCAGGAAAGTCTATCTCGACTACCTCGACAAACGGCCGGATACCACCCAAAAAGAGACCATCATTGCGCGTATCGATGCATTGAATACCAATCTTGCCAAGCAGAAAACCTGGGAAAAAACGGAATCCTACGCCACCAACCCGGCCAACGACATCGTCAGCCGCATCCAGCGGTTGGACATGTATGTGGAAAACCATGCGTCGGGGCCGTATGCCGCTCTCGCCAGAAATCTGAGGGCGCAGCTCGATCCGGAGTTTCAGGATGCCCTTCGTGCCCAGCGGGCAGAGGCTGCGCGACGTGAGGCGTTGGCCCGGCGGCAGGCCGAGCAGGCCCGACGGGCCAAAGAGTCCCGGCGGATTCAGCGGCTCCGGGATCAGGTGGCCGGGCAACTGCGTCCCCTGGCGACCCGATTTGCCGACAACCGGGACGGTACGGTTACCGACACGGTCACCGGGCTCACCTGGTGCCTGCTGGATTCACACCTGGACCTAGCCACGTGCATCTCCTATCAACAGGCAAAAGCGTACGTCCAGGGATTGACCACCGGCGGTCATGCGGACTGGCGTCTTCCCACGGCCGGAGAACTGGCCACGCTCTATAAAAATAGTCCTTTTTTCCCCGATAGCGGCGCCGCTTGGTACTGGACGTCTGAAACATTTGTCCGGGGATATCACCGGGTGGTGGATGTGGTTACATCTCAGCCGGAAACCGTGTTTGAGCGGACGTCGAAAACCGAGGAAAGTTGCGGCGCTGTCCGTGCCGTGCGAAAATAAACAGGGCCAATTGCCGATAATTCCGAGTGGCCTGCGGCCGGAGCAACAGTGAGGGGAGCGCGGGCCGGTGCAGGTAGCCGGCAATTATTCATTGAAAAATTTTCCATTTGGGTTTATATCTGCTTCGTTTTTCAATGACCAACGCCCAAGCCAAGAATTGAAGAGGGGGAAGCGTATGCGTAGCCAATCGTTTGTGGTGGCGTTTGTGGGGGTAGTGTTGCTCAGCGGTATTGTTGCCTGTATCTCTCTGGGTGTCGCCGTTGCCGGAGATGAAGAGATGTGTGTTCCCCTGGGGATCATCACCCTGGAACCGCCAGATGGGGTTGAGAGCAAACGAGCCGCGGTGGATTTCCAGCATGGCCGCCATCTGGTTCTTGCCTGCAACAACTGCCATCACACCTGGAAAGGTGCAGAGCCCATTGTCGGTTGCATGACTTCCGGATGCCACGATCTCGAAGCGCTGCCCAGAAAAGAAGGGTCCAAGGCCATCGACAAGGATCAGGCGTTCCGCTACTATAAAAACGCCTACCACAACCAATGTATCGGCTGCCACAAGACCATGAAGAAGAATATCGAGGAGATGGCGAAAAGCATGGCCTCTATCGATGGGAAACTGCCTGTCACCGGTCCAGCCGGTTGTATCGGGTGCCATCCGAAGGACTAAGGTGACGATCCGCTTTTAGCGCCCGCTTACCAAACAACAATCCCCCCATCCGGTGATGGGGGGATTGTTGTTTGGCCCTCCGGCTCTGGGGCAAAACATCCGCAGGCTGTCGATCAGCGTGCAGATACCCGCGCACTGAACCCAGCCGTCTCAGAATATCCAGCCTCCGGCGTTCGCAAGCATTGGCTTTACATGAAACGATGTTCGAGACGGTTCCCAACCGCTTAAAACACATGCACCACCACATCGTAGATCAGCGGCAGAAAAATGGCCGGGAGCATGTTGCCGACCCTTATGTGGGTCAGCCGGAGCATGTTGATACCGATGGCGGCAATCAGCAGTCCGCCAACCCCGGACATCTGGGCGATCACACCCGCGGTCAGGTACGGTTTGAGCAGGGATGCGCCCAAGGTGATCGCACCCTGATAGAACAGGACCGGCAAGGCGGAGAAGATTACCCCGCTGCCGAAGGTGGAAGCAAAGACGACTGAGGTGATGCCGTCCAGCAACGACTTGGCAAACAGAGTCTCATGGTTGCCAGCCAGTCCGCTTTCCAGTGATCCCACGATGGCCATCGACCCCACACAGAAGACCAGGCTGGCCGTGACCAACCCCTTTGAAAACCCCCCTTGGGCCGACCGGCTGAAATGCTTTTCGGCATAGGCCCCCAGCGCTTCGATGTGGTCCTCGATCTGCATGGCCTCCCCCAGCAGGCTGCCGATCACCATGCATAAGATGACGCCGAGAAGATCTGCTGCATTCAGTGCCGAACGGGCGCCAATCAGAATGACGGACAGGCTGATGGCCTGCATGATGGTCGTTTTGTAATTATCTTTGATTCCTTTTTTAAGGAGCAGGCCAACCACGCCGCCTGCCGTTATTGCCGCTGCATTGACCAGGGTGCCGATCATGGCGTACTCGCTTGTTTATGAGGGGTTGAAGGGGCCGTCAGTCGGAAAACACACAAGCCGGCACCAGGTGCCGGCTTGTGTGACAACGAATGGACGGTTTGGGCCGTCGGCAAGTGGTCAAGCCGTTCGCGGTTTTCAGCGGTTGTTAAGAGGGGGCAATCCATTGCACTTGGCTGCAGCCTAAAAATAGGTTGCAACAGGTTGGTCTGCCGTTCACGACAGTGGCCTTGTTGCCGAATTAAGCCTTGCCTTGCCTGTGCGCATGGTGGCTTTGATCGACCCGGTCAACCTGGTTTTCGGATTCCCCGCTCGAACAGTTCGAAGGCTGTGGCCAGGGTGGATTTGAGGTAATCCTTGTCGGCGCTGATAATTTTCTTGCTGGCTTCCCACAGCACCACCCCTGAGAACATGGACCAGAAGATGTCGGCCAGCGCTACGGGATGACGATCGACATAGATGCCCGTTTTCATCCCTTCTTCAAAAATCTTGGCAATGGCCCCGATGGATTTCTGGGACAGATCCTTGATCTCCTCGAGCAGCGATTCGGACAGGTTTTTCAGGGTCTCGCTGGATTGAAGGTGAAACATATTGATGATAATCAGCGGGTCGAAATCATAGACGTCGTACATGGCTTCCATGAGCGCGCCCAGCTTCTGTTCGGGGGACAGGGCCGCGTCTTTGTTGACATGCGTGACTCGAATGTGGAGGTATTGGAGAATTCGTAGTGACAGTGAGGCGTAAAGCTCTTCCTTGTTCTTAAAGTAGAGGTAGAGGGTGCCCGGGCTCAACTCCGCCTCTTTGGCAATGTCCTCCATGGTCGCCTTGTTGAAACCCTTTTCCGAAAACACCCGTTTGGCAGCAACGATAATCTGTTGCCTCCGCCGTTCCTTTTCTCTCTCTTTTCGTTCCTGAATACCCATGATGCGATTGCTTCCTGAATGTGATTTATTTAGAAAACGTCTCTATAGAGAATAAAGTTATTTGGGTCAAGGGAAATTCCCGAATTTTCGTGAGACCCTGTTGTGGCGTGGCTGGCGGCGATGGCCTGCTACAAAAAAACGTCATAATTTAAGTCCAGATCAAAATAAGTCAAGAGGTGCAACGGGTGCGACGCCGGGTAGAAACGGTGGCTCTGGGGGTAAGGTGTCCAACGGGAAAATGGGGGTCGACAGGTATCCCTGAAGGGACTGCAGCGCACATGGTGGGCTATCCCATGAATACGGACAAGGTGTTGTTGCGAGCATTCACGTGCTGGATGGTGACCTGCACCAGATCCTCGGGTTTCAGGTCGATGCCGCTCGACTGGGGCAGGGGGCATTCGATCATGTAAGCCTTGAGCAGGATGGAATAGGCATTTCTCCGCCGCTGCAGGACGATGGCCTCTTCTTTGCCCCCAATCCGGTCTTCCAGGTGTTTGAGCAGCCAGTAGCGGTTTCTGCGAAACTGAATCCGCCCCACATCGGCCATGGGCTGGGCCAACTGACCGATGATTTCCTCGATTTCCTTTTCGGTGTATGCCGTTTCGAGGCCCAAAACCGCCCGGAGCTGGCGCTGGGTGACCAGATCAAAGTACTTCCTGATGGGAGAAGTGGCGGTTACATAGGCATCGAGTCCCAGTCCGCAGTGATGGTCCGGCCCCGGCTTCAGCGCAAACCGGTTGAGTAGTTTCCGCTGCATCCAGTTCTGGAACAGGGAGCCGGTACCGTTTTTCAGGATGCGGTCCTTGGGCTTTGGCTGCGATCTGAAAATGGCCGGCATCTGGTTCTCAACAAGAAAACGGGCTGACAGCCAGTTGGACAGAATCATCATTTCGGCGATCAGCATCCGGCCCGGACTCTCCCGGTTTACCCGGTTGACCACGGGGGTGCCGGATTCATCCAGCCAGATGTTGATTTCCGGAAGGGTGATCTGGATGGCCCCCTGGCTCAGGCGTTTTTCCCTGAATCGGGTGGCGATGTTGTAAAGCGTACCGATGGCTTCGCCCTCCTCTGCACTGACGTTGGCTTCGAAATAGCTGAGCTGATGGTCGACGCAAATGATGGAGGGGAATATGTCGTAGCTGATGATGTCGCCGGTCAGGCTGATCTTCACCATGGTGCTGATCGCCGGCCGGAGATGGTCTTTTTTGAGGCTCAATCGGTTTTCTGCAAGCAGGGGGGGCGCCATGGAGATCCGGATGTCCGGCATGTAAATCGAACTGCCGCGCGAGCGCGCCTCGATGTCCAGCGGGTCTCCTTTTTTGATGTGCTGGGCCACATCGGAGATATGGATTCCAACAAGAAAATGATCGTCCCGGGTTTCAATGCTCAGGGCATCATCAAAATCCAGGGTGGATTGACCATCGATGGTGATCGTGGTCAGGTGGGTGAGATCCACGCGGCCGCTGTCTTTGAGCGTACTTGCGGTTGCCGCCGGCACGGACTGGGCCCGCTCGAGGACCGGCTGCGGAAATTCAGTGGGGATTTTATAGCGCAGCAGATCCACATTTTCATCCGGCGTCCACACCCCCACGGCCACCAGATGATTGAAGATGGCCTCCGGCGAAGTCAGTTCGGCCTTTTTCATGATCGTCCGGGTCTCTTCGTAATGGGGGCTCTCTTTATCGAACAGGTAAAACGATTTGAATTTTTCCACCAGTTCCCGGTGGCATGCCGGCGGCTGGATGGTCGATCCCGACCGGACAGACTGGATCCATGCCGCTGCGTCGTCGATGAGTTTGTCCCTGCGGGCGGCTTTTTGTTCAGCCTCGATGATAGCGGCCACCTGTTCTTCGGTATGGGGCAGGAATCGGTCCGGTTTGAACTTGAAATACCGCCGGCTTTTAAACAAAGCACGGATGACGCCCGCCTGGTGGTCATCGTCCACAGCCGTTGGGAAACACAGGCCGGTCATGGTTTCCAGATCAATCCACGCCTGTTCCTGGTTGAGGATTTCCCAGAGCACGCCGATCTCGATTTCATCGGCAATGGCGCTTCGCTTGAGAGACAGTTCCCGTAGCGATTCCACCAGACGGTTCCTGCCCGCGGACAGGTCCAGGCGCATGTTCCCCCGGTGAGACAGCCGCTGGGCGGCCACCTTGACCTCCCGGTTGTGTTCGGTCAACAGCCGGAGCCGCTGGTTGCCGCCTTCCATCACCACTGTGCAGATGATTTTTTGATCGTCAATATATTCTACAATTTCACCTGATTCCATGGCTGATTGTATTAGCAACCCCCTTGGTGAAAGTCAATGTGCGTCCACGATGCGACGATCGTCAACCGGCCGCCTCAACGCAACGCCACCCGCCGCGGGTCATAAAAAAAGGCAGGGCCAGCGGCCCTGCCTTTTTGGTGACGGATCGACGGGATTTTTATTTTACAGCGTCTTTGAGTGCTTTTGCCGGTACGAACTTGGGAACCATTCTGGCTTCAATTTTGATCTCGGCGCCGGTCTGGGGATTGCGTCCGGTGCGGGCTTCCCGCTTGGCGGTCTTGAAACTGCCAAAACCAGCGATCTGGATGGGCTCATTCTTTTTCAGGGCGCTGGTAATAGCTGAAAAGACCCCATCCACGACTTCCTGAGCCTGCTTTTTGGTTGAAACGATCTGGGCCACTTCGTTGATTAAATCACCTTTATTCATGTTCATTCTCCTCCATATTAATGTTAACCGTAAGGACCATTAAGGTGGCCACCTATATCTGCAAATACCTTGTCCGTCAAGTGCTTAAACGGTTTTCGGGCACATTCCCGAAAACCGCCAGCCCTCAGTCGACCCTCGGGCACCCGAGTTTTTCTCCGTGGCTACGGGCACGCGGAAGGAAGGGATGCGTCTAGTGCCCGCCTGCCCACGGCACACCTGGTTTGGTGTAATAGACTGCGATTCATTGCAAGCTAGCGGATGGCGCGTTAAAAACAGCTCGGGACCATTGCGACCTGTCAATGCCTTAAAAAGACCTGGGGTGAGACTATCAGGCCCTGCATCGGGCGTGCTTAACGCTTGGCCGATTCGGCCCGGCAGGCATACCCGGCTGCCTATCGAAAGGGATTTAACTCAAAGCGCCAGCGTTTCGCCCCATCATGGTCCGGTTTGTCCGTTTCGACGATGGAGAGCCGTTTGAGGTCTTCTTGAAGAACCATCGTGCAGTGAGGACCGACAATCTGGGTTCCCGAAAAAACGTTCCCTCCGATTTTGACCATGGCCACACCGCGGTTTTCCTTCTGGGCCTCGTTGATGACATCCAGACGGGTGTTCAAATCAAGGATCGTCGTGGCGTTTTCGGTGATTGCCGTTTGAGCGGCGGCGATCTCCTGGCCGATTGATTCATCCTCCTCCATGAGCCTGGCCACATCGTGATCGTAGGCATCTTGTCTGGCTTTCAGATCAAGGATGGTCTGTTGAAGCTTTTCCATTTCATCACTGCCCGGCTTCAGTATGCCGGCCTCGGCTTTTTCCTGAAGACGCCGGTGCTGAACCATGCATCGGTCCTGCTCCTGGGCCACGTCGCCGAGACGGGTATTGAGCTCATCCGACCGGTTTCTAAGGTTCTGGAGCAGTCTTGGAAGCTTTTCGTGCTCGGCCTTGATCGCCTGAACCTTCGCTTTGATTGCATTCGCCTCCCTTTCCATCTGTCGGTCAATGCCCACAACGATTTCGCTGGATTTTGATGCTTTCGTGCCGATGTCCATGGCGGTGAGTCCCATCTTGGCCGAGATGGTTGAGGCGATGATGATGCCATCGTTGATCAGGCAGCGGCCATTGGCTTCAATCGTGGAATCGATGATCTCTTTTTCCACGGCCATGTCACCGGCCAGGATGATATCGGAATTGTGAATATGCCCGGCTTTCAGGTTCCCGCCGATTCGCAGAGTGGCACCGAAAATACCGTTCATCGAAGTGACATCTCCCTCGATATCGATCTGGGCGTCGCGAATCTCGTTGGCCCGCAGGCTTCCCCCTTTTACCCGGTACCCTTTCTCGACGGCGCCGGCCACTTCGATATGTCCGTCAAATGTCACATGCCCGGTTTCCAGGGAGATGTCGCCCTGGATATGCAGGGTCGGCATTACCGAAAGTTCGCCGGTGACGGATAGCTTGGGGATTCCGGAAAGCGTGGCGTGGACCTTCAGGCCGTCCTCCGACCGACGGGCGCCTTTACCGCACTTGAAGCGCTGCTCCCGTAATCTGGGGATGGGAATTTTTTTTCCGTAAATATCCATGCCCTCTTTGCCTTTGGGGCCGGGAATTTTTTCCGCCAGCAGATCTCCCTCTTTGACCTGGGGCAACTGCCCGCGTTCTTTCCAGTCCATCAGGCCATCTTCGGTCAATGTGCCTATTTTAAGTGGATTCGTATCAAAATGATAGTTGATTTGCGGCGGGGCATCTGGAATCGGATCGGTACCGGATGCGATAGTCCATCGTTCACCACGGCTGACCTCGCCTTTTAAGAAGGCCTCGATCTGTGAATCGTCAACGATTCCGTAAAGGATGCCTTCGGCGTGGAGCATGACTTTGACGTCGTTGATGTCAAGCTCCGTTGCCGGGACCTCGCCATCGATATAGGCCGACGCCGTCAGTTTGTTTTTGGAAACGCTGATGTCCAGGGTGCCGCCTTTTTTTCGGGCAGGTTGGGCGGGTTTGCTCTTTTTTTTGGGGGGGGGTGTTTCCCCGGATTCTGTTTTGGCGAAAATTACTTGTTGCATCTGAAGGATTTCGTTGCGCTGGGCAAGCGTAATGGCGCCCATTTCAGTCAATATTTCACCAATGGGCATGCTCACGCGCGTTTTTTCGTAAATGCGCGATTGGACCACCAGGGCTTTGTCCACCTTTTCCTGGTCGACGAAATTCATTTCAACGGCAATCACGCCAAAGCGGTTGCCTTTTTCTTTTTCATCGGTCATGCGAACCCACTCCATCCTTGCAGATCAACTGCGCCGAATCCCGTCCAGCAGTCTTCGTCCTACTTAACATAAGGCGCCAACTGGTGGTTGCATCGGATTATTTGCTGAAAACTTTAGTTTATAGTGAAATCAGGATGCCAGGATAAGACGGGGGCGGCAGTTCCTATAACACGGTTTTCATGGACATTGGGTAGTTTTTACCACAATGAACGGGGCGATGAATCGGTCGAACGGATGGGTTTTCTGTTTAACCATCCTATATACAAAGTATTTTTTTCAAATTTTTCGCCATCTCTCAAGATGGCACTATCATTGCTGATTGGTGTCGTGTGAGGCGGCATCCTGAATCTGATTTGGTGTGAATGTAAAAATTGTGCTGTCGATGGTTGCGGGTCTGAAAGCGAATTGCCTGCGTTGCGCTTCCCGCCGCTTCACCACTTTCGGTGTGACGCTCCCGGCGTCCACTACTGGAATCCTTTTCTGGCAAACGGATGGTAACACCGCCCGGCGGTGGAAAGGAAGGCAGCCGATGGCCATGAATTTCAAGATTTTCCAGCATAAAAACAGCAATAGCGTCCACATCACCCTTGACGGAGATTTCGACGGCACCTCCGCCCATGAACTGGTCAACACCCTGAAATCCTACGGGCCGGATGTGGAACAGGTCTTCATCAATACCAACGGATTGAAATCGGTTCATCCATTCGGTCAGGTCGTCCTTCATCGCAATCTGCCCGGTCTGTGCGGCCGCTGCAGGAACCTGGTCTTCATCGGCGACCATGGCCGGCGGTTGTCCAGGCCGTGGATTCAGTAACCCTCAGGTAGCGCCGGCCGGACTTTAAAAATCCGCTCTTTGCGTATCTGCACGGTGCCCGGCTTGGCGCCACGGGGTTTGGTGACATGGCGGGCCAGGGTTCCGGAAACCGCCACCACTCCGCCACTCCGGGCCTTGCTGTGGTAAGCCGCAATGGCCGCGGCCTGGTTCAGTGTCTTGCGGTCCGGCGGCCGATCCCCGTCCGCCACCAGGACCACGTGACTGCCGGGCATGCCGCGCACATGGAACCACCAGTCGTTGGGCCCGGCGACTTTCAGGCTGAGGTGATCGTTGTCCGCATCGGTTTTTCCTGCCATGACCCGGTGGCCGCCGGAGATTATGTAGTCCCACACGCGTGGCGGATCAGGTCGATGTCTGCCGCTTTCAGTTCTTTCCGTCAACGTTTCCTCCGTTGTTCGATTCATCAGGGTCACAGGTTATGACAGCGACGGGAGAAACTCAAAGGATTTTCCTTGAGAATTGACATGGTCGATGGAGGCGGATAGATTGGGGCCGGGTCAAGCGTCTGTGCAATCGTCAGTGTCATTTTTTACTGTTTCAAGCCGGTGTGTTGCCATATGATGGAGTTGAATCGGATGCCTAACCGATTGATAGCCCTTCTTCTTGGAATCGGCCTCTTCACAGGCTCAAACCTGGTTCGAGCCGATATGGTGATCCTCAGGTCGGGTGAGATGTATCAGACCCCGAGAGCGTGGAAGGAAAACGGTACCGTCAACTACTACAAAGACGGACGGGTGGTCAGGGTCGATGAAAAAGAGGTGGATCGACTGATTCAATCACCGGTACCGCTTGAAGACCAACCGCCTTCCGAGCAACAGCCAGCCGCCGATCCAACCTATCCGACCGATATCCCTGCCGCCAGCCAGCCACTTTCACCGCCGTCGCCGACGGGTGATGACTCCGGGTACCTTGGCCTGAAATGGGGACAACCGCTCTCGCAGATTGACGGTCTGGCACTCGTTGGAACCGATCCGGCATATGGGGGCGTGCAGCAGTACGCCTACGTGCAGCGTAAGAAGCGTTTCGGCCGAGCGCATGTGGACAATATCTTCTACGGATTCTGGCAGGGGGGGCTCTACACCATTCTCGTAGAGATCAGCAATTTTCTGGATTTCATGGATCTGAAGGCGGAGGCTTTCCGGCGTTATGGTGAAGGCAGGCAGGAAAGTGATCATGAAGAAAAGTATCGCTGGACGGACGAGGGTTCCGACCGGCTGCTCGCCTACGACCACGACACGGATATGGGCTTTTTATGGATGCGCTCCACGGTCCTGCACGAAAAGGTCAGTGCGCGCTATCCGGAATAGCGCGCCGCCGGTCATTTCATCGGCTGTCCCCGGGGGTTGACCGTCCATGCCCGGTGGCCATGTGCTCGCATGACGGCCGGTATTCTGCCCTCAGCGGGAGGGCTGGGGGGCGAGCCGGGCGATGACGTTCACCGGGCCCGGAATCAGCCGCTGCCGAATCATGATCCGCTCTGTCTGCTGCCATGCCGCTGTATCGATATGGCCGACGGGGATGCCGGGGTCGGGTTGGATCATCTGCCGGGTGACCATCAGTTGACGGCGCAAGACCGCGTCCGATGTGTCGCGATCGTACTCGGCCACTGCCCGGATAACCGCGCTCTCGTTGGCTGGTGCCATGGCCGCCTGCCATCCGGCCAGCAGTGCCCGGATGAATCGGCCTACCGTTTGCGGATGGCGGTCCATCATTTTTTTTGAGGTAACGACGCTGTTGGCGACGAACCGGACCCCGTGTTCGGACGGATCGAAAAAAGCCGCCCGCTCGCCCCCGGCCGCAAGCTTGTCCGACAAAAAGATTCCCTGGGTATTGCGGTAGACTGGCCAGACGGTCACCCGATTCTGAAAAAAAGGTGTGTAGTCGTACCGAACACTGGCCAATTGAACCTGACGCTCATCCATGCCGACGCTGGCCAGCAAGGCTCGCATGATGGTTTCGTCGTTGCCGCCGTAGGTGATGCCCACGGTGCGGCCCGCCAAATCCTGGACCCGTGACAGGGAAAAGTCATCCGCCCGGTAGACCCACTGGAGGGGGTTGACTTGGAACAGCTGGGCCAGCACGACCACCTCAGCACCCTTGGCCAGCGCCCGAATCACCTGGTCCGCCGAGGCCACGCCGAACTGGGCATATCCCAGTTCCAGCTCCCGGACGGCATCCCGCTCAGGGCCTCCGGCCTTGACCGCCACGTCCATCCCCTGCCTGGAAAAAAAGCCCTGATCCAGGGCGAATATGTCCCCGGCGGTGCTGGCATTGATCAGCCATTTCAGGCGGTAGGCAATCCTTTCCTGGGCCAGCGCCGGGTCGGCCGCAACCAGGGTGCTGCCGACGACACACAGCAGGACTATAGCGGTAAGCCATTGACATGCAAGGCGTTGACCCATGCTGCAACCTCCCGTCAGTGAGTAATAGCTATCCGGCCGCCCAGGCTTTTTTCAAGCCGGCGCCCAGCAATTCCAGTATGCCCTGGTACAGGGAGAGGGTGATGCCGATGATGAACAGCGCCACCAGAATCTTGGACAGATCGCTCTGGTACAGGGCGATGCGGATGCTGTAACCGATTCCGGCATTGGCGGCGATGAATTCGGCCACGATGGTGCCTGCCATGGCCAGGGTGGCACTGCCGGAAATCACAGTGGTCAGCTTGTGCAGGTTTTCGAAGGCCCGGATTTTGACTTCGAGCTGCCAGCGCAGCCGGCCCGTTACCCGATAGAAATGTTCGATATCGACCACCGGTTCACTCATGATGCCGATGACCGACAAAAGCAGCGGAAAATAGCAGATCATGGCGGCGATGAACAGGCGGGTCAGGAATCCGTCCCCCAGCAGGATAAACAGGATCGGTGCGATGGCCACAATGGGATAAGCCTGTACATTGTAGGCCGCCACCTTGATGAAAGAGCCGAACCAGGTGGCCCGGCGTCCGGCCACACCGACGCCCAGGGCCATCAGGATGGACAGCACCTGGCCGACGACGGCCACGGCGAAAGTGTCCAGCACATCACCCATATACCGGGGAAATTCCGCCTGTCCCGTCTGCCAGACACCTACGGGGCCGGGAATGACGTAATCGGAAAGGTTCAGGACAAGCTTGATGCCGAACAGCAGCCCGATGCCCAGCAGGTAGATGATGAAAAACTGGAAGATCCGTCTATGCAGCATTCATGATCTCCAGCATGGACCGCTCTAATGCGGTTTTGTCAAGGGGCCGGGTTTCACGGTGATCCTGGCCGCTGACGCGACACGTCTGGGACGATTGATGCGCCCCGCGAAAGACGATGATCTGGTCACAGAAGCGGGCCACTTCCACGACATTGTGGGAAATGTAGAGAAAGCCGGCTTCCGGAAAGAGCGATTTGATCTTGTAAAGGATGGCCTGTCGGGTGGGTTCGTCCACATTGGCCAGGCTTTCGTCCATGATGAGGATGCCAAAGTCCTGGAGCAGATACCGCAGCAGGTTGACCCTGTTGCACTGCCCCATGGATAGTTGGGAATGGCGCATGCCCATGAGTCTGGCCAGACCGAAATGGTGGATGAGCTCGTCTTTCAGCCCTTGGCGGCCGGATGGGGTGGTCTTTTCCAGGTGCCTGCCCACCGATGACCACCCGGGCAGCCGCTCCCGGTTGTAGGTATACAGGCAGCGGCGCTCCCCGATGGCTTTTACCTGCCCCGAGAAGTTGTCGATGTCACCTGAAATTATTCTGGCAAGAGTGGTCTTGCCGACGCCGGAGGGTCCGAAAAGCGCGTGAAAACCCGGTTTGTCGATGGACAAATCGAGATTTTCGAAAAGCGGGGTCTCTGCACCCGGATACCGAAATGTGATGTCATGGCAGGCAATCAATTTCTCACACTCATCGAATCCACCGCTTCGCGGGGGTGGATAAGTCCTCCCCGCGGTGATCCTCGGATAATGCGTGCGCTATCGCGGTACACGGCCTTTTTGTTTGACACCAATATATCTGTTCAATATCATTTAGAATTAGAATTTTCCAGTTATATCCGCAACAGGAATTGAAGTCCCGGCGGTTTCTGCCGCCTGGAGGCAGCCATGCCCGACCACCGTTTCAGCGAAGCAACCCACGCCTGGCGGCAAAGGCGGATCGAGATGTCCTGCGGGCAGCCGGCTTGGGTCATTGACGCGCGAGGCGACCGCTTTGCGCCCAGGACATCGACGGGTAGATGAACGAACACCCAAGCGATAAACGGCATTGGCCGACCGTCCTTCTGGTTTTGATCACGGCGTCCGCCCTGGTGGTGTGCCTGCTTTTCGCGGGCTACCTGTATCTGCCGGAGCTGGTCACCGGCCGGCTTCCCGTGGCGCAGGTCCGGCGACTGGGATTTACGGATTTCAAGGGGCGGGTCGGCAGAATCGGCCCGTTTCAGACGACTGCGGGACCCTTTGTTTTCGGCCATGCCGACCATCCGGCCCTTTCCATCCATTCCATCGCCATTGACTATACGCCGGGAGAACTGCGTCGAAAGAAAATTCGGCGCATCCGCATCAGTGATGTGACCGTAAACGGAGCCCTTGGTCCGGACGGGCTTACCTTTCCGGGGCTGGACCGAGCCACGCCGGCGAGAAAGGAGCCGGTCGATCAGGAAGGCTCAGACACCGGGTCGCCGCTCGCCGGCATCGAAGTGGAGGAGGTGGCCATCCGCGGCGGCATAGTCAATCTAACCTGGGACGACGCGACCCATAAAATCCCTTTTGAAGCAGATCTGAGGCCCGGTGAAAAGGATGCCACGACGCTGGACGCATATGTACGCCTGTTCCTCCGCGACCAACTCCTGGCGCTGGCTGTGCATGCGGACGTTGACGGCCAACTGGCAAGGGTCAGTCTCGACGGGCCCGCCATCGCCATGGATGGTTTCGCCGACCTGATTCATCGGATTGCAGGGCTGGATGCCACCGGTAAAGTGACTGTTGCCTCAAACGTGGAGTTGACATGGACCCCGTTGGCCATATCCACTGCGAATATCCGCCTGACCTGGCACAGCGGTCGGCTGACCTATGCGTCAGCGGTGGTTGAACCGGGGCCGGACGAGACGCCGGCCACTCTGTCGGCCGTCTCCGAGGATACCCGGACCTGGCGGATCAAGGCTCAGGGTGTGCAGCTCCGGACGCCGGCTCCCGTGGCCATGGAGATGCTGTCAGCGACCGTGAATCTCGGTAAAGGCCTTCTGGCCATGGCGGGCGATGCCGAATTGACCCTCCTGCCCGGGTCCATCGAAGGCCCGACACCGGTTTCCCTGAAAGCCAGCGCGTCCCTGCCGGTGACCTTCGATGTCTCCCGAAAGGCCACGGGGGAATGGACGGCCGGGTTCGGTACGAACGGAAACAACCCTGGCATTCGATCGGACCCGCTGGCATTCACGCTGGCCGGAGCGAGCATCCATGCCGGTTCGCCCCGCTTCAGCCTGACAGCTGCGGGGGACGGGCAGGACAGGCGTGCAGACTGGTTGTTGGATATGAAGGAGATCCGGGCAATCGACGCCGGGACCACCCTCACCTTGCCATCGGTTGAAGCGAGTGGAGATCTGCAGTTCAAGGATGAATCCCAGGATCCGGCCTGGACCGGGTATGCCCGCATACGGCTTGCATCCCCCACCCTCGACGGTAAGGGAATGGCCGGCAGGCTCGATGCCGTGACCCTGTCCGCCCGCTTTGGAAAACAAGGGGGTAACGCACCGGTTGTCGATGCGCGGCTGCAATGCGCCAACGGCTGGTTTCATCATCAGGACAGCGGACTGGGAGTGTCGGGGGGGCGTCTGGATCTTCCCTTTCGTTCGGGCCCCGGGGCAACTTTCAGCCAGGGCACGTTTTCCCTTGCACGGATCGAACACCATCAACGCACCATCGGGACGCTCACGGGTCGGATCACCCAGGCGAAAGACGCCTATGCGTTCACCGCCACCCACGCCAGCGTTCTGTTTCCCGGAATGACCGCCACGCTCTCCGGCAACGTGCCAATCAACTCGCCCCGCCTCGGGGATGCAGACGTCGCATTTCAGATTCCGCCATACGAATTGCCGGCCGGCAGCGATTTGGGGAAATTTCTCCCGGCGGCCAACGGAGTGACCCTGTCCGGAACGATCTCCGCAGCGGGAAATGCATCCATCGCTGCCAATGGCTTCAACGGCGATGTCGAGGTTGCCGTAAAGGGCGGCGAGCTGCACATGGCGAAAAAGAAAATCACCGTGGCGGGAATCGATGCGACCCTGCACTTCCCGGAATTGCCGCGCATTCGCAGCGGTCCTGCCCAGGCGATTCGCTTTGCCCGGGCCGCCATGGGCGGCATCGTGGTGGACGGGGGCATGTTCGATGTCCAGGTGGAGTCGGCGGACACCCTGTTTATCGAGAAAGGCCGCCTGAACTGGTGCGGCGGCAAGGTGGATGCCCAGGCGCTGCGCATCACGGCCGACAAACAGGACTATCAGGTGAGTCTTTATTGTCAGCGGTTGGGCCTGTCGCGGATCCTCGAACAACTGGGAGCGGTGAACGCCAGGGGCAGCGGCACGGTTAACGGCAGGATTCCCATCGCCTACAACAATGGACGCATTCGTTTCGATGACGGGTTCCTTTTTTCCACCCCCGGGGAACCCGGACAGATACAGCTGACCGGCACCGATATGCTTACCCGGGGAATTCCGGCCGGGACACCCCAGTTTGCCCAGGTGGAGCTGGCCCGGGAGGCCTTGAAGGACTATGCGTATACCTGGGCCAAGCTTGGGCTGGTCTCCGAGGGTGAGGATTTTGTCATGCGCCTCCAGTTTGACGGCAAACCGGCCAACCCCTTGCCTTTCATCTATAAAAAAGAGATCGGCAGCTTCGTTCGCGTCGAGGCCGGTGCGCAGGGCTCGCGCTTCCAGGGCATTGGCCTCGACGTGAACCTGAGACTTCCACTCGACCAGCTTTTACAGTATAAGGGCATTGTCAACATGATCGAGTAACATAGGCTTCAAACGAAATTGATTGCGACCGCGTTATCGATCGTCGCAAAATTACCCGCAGGGAGCCCTCCCCATGGCCCTGCCAAATCGAATATGTTGAAGCCTATACAAGGAGACCCGTTATGCTGAATAAAATGGTGCTGCCGGCGGTAATCGTCTGGGCCTTGTGGGGCTTCTCGTCCTGCGCCACGCGCCACGAAGTGGAGGTGAAGCCGGTTGAAATCAAACCCATCCACATTACCATCGACGTCAACGTCAAAGTGGATCGGGCTCTGGACGATTTCTTCGGGGATATCGACGAAACCGCCAAGGCAATCAAGCCGACTGAATGATGCCGGCGGCAAACGGTGTTTTGTCGGCCATGAAAGGACGATTCAAATGAACCGGAAACGATATGGGTGGTTGGCGGCAACGGTGGTTGCCGGCGTGTTTCTCTTCTCGGCATCCGCCTCTTGCGCCGACATCAAAGCCAGGATGAAGGACCGGCTGCCGAGAATCATCGAGCTCAAGGCCGCCGGCATTGTCGGGGAGAACAATCAAGGGTTTCTCGCCTTCATCGGCGGCAACCAGTCTGAGCAGGCGCTGGTGGAGGCGGAAAACCAGGATCGGCAGCTGGTTTACAGCGCCATCGCCAAGCAGCAAGGAACCACCGCCGACGTGGTCGGTCGGCGTCGGGCGCTGCAGATTGCCGAGAATGCCAAGCCCGGAGAATGGCTCCAGGATGCCGGTGGCAAGTGGGTTCAGAAATAAGCCGCCAGGTAAGCGTCGACCTTCAGTTAAGCGCCACGGGAGACCGGCTGGAGGCTGCGTGGATCGGCCCCCCGCCGGACAAAGCGCCCACAGTTATATTTCTTCACGAAGGGCTGGGGTGTGTCGCCTTATGGCGGGATTTCCCGGCCCGGCTGGCCGCCATGACCGGATGCGGGGCATTGGTTTACAGCCGCCTGGGATACGGTGGTTCCGCACCCTGTCCGCTGCCGCGAAAGGTCGATTTCATGCACCACGAGGCATTGGTGGTGCTGCCCGAGGTCATTCGTCAAAGTGGGGTTCGCGAATACCTGCTGGTCGGCCACTCCGACGGTGGCTCCATCGCTCTGATCCACGCCGGCGGCAATCCCTGCCCGGGCCTGAAGGGGGTGGTCACCCTGGCCGCTCACGTTTTTTGCGAAAGACTCACGCGGCGATCCATTCAGGCCGCACGGCAACGCTATCTCAACGGAGAGCTTAAAGCGCGGTTGTCCCCTTACCACGGAGAAAACACCCACTGCGCCTTCTGGGGCTGGAACGATGTATGGCTCCATCCGGATTTCAGGGATTGGCGGATCGACGACTTTCTACCGGCCATCCATGTACCGGTATTGGCCATCCAGGGGGAAATGGACCCATACGGGTCGCAGGCTCAGCTTGACGTCATCCAGGCAAAGTCCGCCGGCGGGGTTTCCGTCGAGGTGATTGCCGGCTGTGGGCACGCGCCGCACCTGGAAAATTCCGATATCGCCCTGGCGGCCATCACGGCATTTATTAAGCCCCGGATTGGCGCAAGGGGTTAACCCGATCGCTTGCACATGCACCGGGTTCCGCTCCACTTTGGTCGGATCGATGGGCACTGCTCCGGTTTCATCGGTAAAGCAAAAACCGGATTCAATGGGGGGCGGGAAGACGCTCCAGAACCTTGCCATCATCGTTCAGGACAAAAACGAGAAAACCGTTTTCGGCAGCATGGCGGGCAAGGTCTTCGTAGATGATGGCTTGTACTTCGTACTTCTTCTTTTTATCCAGTTTCAGATGGAGCATGGCCTGCTGAGCGGAGTCTTTGTCCAAAAAGGCCGGGATGAATGAGATATCGTGCTCGATATCGGTCTGCCCGACGATCTGTTCGCCGGGGCCGGTTTTCAAGATGGCCACATAGAGCCAGGTGGTTGCTTCGATGCTCATATAAAATGCTCCCTGATCGGTCCGGCGCTTTTTCAGATGACGCCGATCGTGTTTCCATTGCTCCGATGGGTTGGGCCGCCAATCGTCATTCAGATGGCCCGGTTTGTCGCGTTGGCCTCAGAATCCCATGTCTTCGTTGATCAGAACGACTTTCACCCGGTGCTTGGGAAAACTCTTTTCTGTGATTGTCCAGGTGTTGCAAATGCGATCGGGGCTGCTGCAATCTTCACAGCGACCGGTTTTACCGCAGGGACTTTTTTTGTCCAGCCGCATGACGTTCACCGGTGCCGCGTAGCTTTTGACCCGGACTAGGGCCGCCTCGCGATCCTGCACGATCTTATTCCGGCCGATGAAAAGAAGCACGTGGCGAGGGCCGAAGGTCAGGGCGGCGACCCGATTGCCGATCATGTCCAGATTGACCAGTTGGCCGCTTTCGGTAACGGCATTGGTGCCGGTGATGAACAGGTCCACCAGCAGTGATTCCCGCCGCCGCTGTATGCTCTGCTCGGGTGAAAGGCTTTTGTCGTAGGTATCCAATACCGTGTAGCGGGGATCGTTTCGCAGCGCTTCGTAAAGCCTGGTGCCGACAAACGTCATGGATCCGCCCCAGGAGATGGTTTTCGGGCCACAGGCCGGGATTATCGTGTCGTAGGCCATTTTTTTGGCCAGGTCCTTGTTGTCGGCGATATAGACATCGAAGTTATTGGCTTCCAGTGTTTTTTTCAGTTTTTGAAGCCGAAGCTCCCAGTACTGGTGAATGGGGTTGTCCATGTGGATCTCCTCTGATGCGCTCGACTAGGGTTGCTCTGACCGGTTATGATGCCGGTTCTATCTTCCCTGCAAAACGATGTCAAGTCGCACCGGACCGCGGCGACTGGAAACGCCATTATCCAGTGAATTGCCGCTGCATCCGATCCAGGTAGTCATCCAGTTCCCCCATGGTCGAAAAGACCTGCTGGGATGGCAGGGCTTTGATGATGTCGAATACTTTCTGTATCTGGGGCTGCAGGTTCAGCAGTATCACCCTGCCGTTGTAGGTTTTCATGGTCTTCTGGGCTTTGGCGATCACCCGTACGCCCATGCTGGAGATGTAGTCGAGTCTTTCCATGTCGAACACCAGGGTGTGGGGCTTTTCCTGGAGCACCATATCCACCCGGTCCTCCAAAATGGGAAAGGTGCTGGTGTCCAGCCGCCCGGAAGGTGAGAGCATATACACCCCGTCCATCTTCTGCCTCGATTGTACCATAAGATTCATCTGTTTCTCCTTGTTGGACTATCGATACCGCTTCTCCATTCGTAAGATGTTCTTGCCTCGTTCACGACGGTATTCCATCTGATCCATGAGATTTTTGGCCAGGGTGATTCCCATGCCCCCCTTGTCCCGCTCTTCCAGGGGCTTGTCGCGACGACCGAACTGAACATTCAGGGGGTTGAAGGGGATGCCTTCATCCTGCAATGTCAGGATCAGGGCATTACCTTCAACAACCAAATGGAGGGTGATGTGGTGATCCAGATCGTCACCGAAACCGTAAAAGACGATATTGGAGAATATCTCCTCCATGGCCAGGGTGACGTCGTGAACCACCACCGGCGGGCATGCAACCGAATCGGCAATCTGGGTAATCGCGTCTATGATCCGGCTCATTTCACGGATGTCATTCCTTAGTACAATGGTTTTCCGCGCGTCGCTGATTCGGTTCGGAGAGAAATAGGTCAGCGCCAGCAGTGTCATATCATCGTCGAGCGGGCGATTTCCTCTAAATTCGTATATTTGGGACAAGATGGCCACGACCCGTTCTTTGGGCGTAACATCGGCGGTCAGGGAGACCGTGTTCATGAGGGATTCCAGGGTAAACAGGCGGTCCTTGTCATTTTGGGCCTCGGTGACGCCGTCGGTAAACAAAAGCAGGCCGTCTTTGTGCCGCAGCTGCATGGTGGCCTGCCGGTATTGAAAGGTGTCGTCCAGTCCGATGGCCGGGCATTGTGCATCGCCGAGAAGCACCGTGTTCCCCCGTTGGCCAATGAACAGCTGGGGGTTATGGCCGGCGCAGGTATAGGTGAGGTTCCCGGAATTCAGGTCCAGGACACCCAGAAAAACCGTCACAAAAGTGAGGGACGGATTGTTCCTGGCGATCTCGCGGTTGACATCGGCCAGAATGTATTCCGGCTCCACCAGCAGTCGAGCAGCGGCTTTGATCATGGTTTTGGTCATGGCCATGAACAGGGCCGCGGGCACCCCTTTGCCGGATACATCGCCGATGACGATACACAAGGAGTTGCGATCGATGAAAAAAAAGTCGTAAAAATCACCCCCTACCTCGCGGGCCGGCTCCAGGCTGGCGTAGATGTCGAACTCCCGTCTGTTGGGCGCAGTCGGGAAATTGCCCGGCAGCAGCTGCAGCTGGATCTCCCGGGCCACGGCCAGTTCGCTTTCGATCTTCTCTTTTTCCGCGATGGTGGTTTTCAACGCTTCCGTGCGCAGTTTGACCTGTTTCCTGAGAAAGACATTTCCCACGATGACCAGCCCCATGATACCGGCGATGAAACCCAGTACCCACAGGGGGCGCAGCCACAAGGGAAGGGTCACTTTCCGGACCCCCTGGATCCACAGGTCCAGCGACTGGTAGAAAATCGAGTTGGGGTTTTCCTTAAGCTGCTTCAGATGGCGGTCCAGCGCGTTGATAACGGTTGTGTTGCGGCCCTTGGCCACGGCGAACCGCAGCTCCGTCGGTCTGAAGCTGATCGGGCTTTGGCGAATCCTGAATCGCTTTTCATAGTAAGCGCCGTAAAGCCGGGGAACGATGCCGGCCGACACGCTTTTCTCATGGACCATGGACAGCACCTTTCCGTAACTGTCCACCATAATGAATCGGGGGCGAATTTCGAACTTATCCAGGATGGTTTCAAAGAATTGGAAATAGATGTCCGCTTCAACCGCCGCCACATCTTTTTCGTGGAAATCGAGGATGTCCGAGTAGGAGGTATCCGAACTGATATAGAGCTGTCCCCAGTTCGCAACGATAGTTTCCTCGCCGAAGGTAAAGATACCTTCCGTCTGTGCGGACACGGCCATGCCCGGCAACAGATCGATGGTGCCGGTTTCCAGGCGCCGGGTGCACTGGGCATAGGAGCCTGGCAGGTATTGGATCTCCCAGCCCTCCTTGCGGGCGATGTGGGTGAGAATATCGACGGCGATACCCTTGACCCGACTGTCACTATCGGTGAAAATCAGCGGGGTGTTGTCATGAAGTCCCACGATGATCCGCTGGTCATCGGCAGGAGCAGCAACGGCAGAAAACAGGCACAGGATGAAGAGCAGACAGAAAGATCGGATTCTTATTTTCACGTGAGCAATATTCTGTTTTTATGTCTAAAAAACAGCTTTGGGTTCAAACCGATGGTGCCCGTGGTCCACGGGCAGATGATTTTAAGCTCTTACATCTAAATGGGGAGTCAGGTCAACCGAGGTATTCTCTTTAGGTCCGGGTCGCTTGGCGTCCGGCCCGGGCAATCCGCAGCTTGTCGGGATCCTGAGCAATGCTGACGATAGTCGACGATAAGTCCGAAAACCGTATTGGTGAAAGGTGTCCGGAGAAAAGCCATGGGGACCTAATTGGGGTCAGCCATACCGTAATTGGAAAAAATCTGTTTGAACCTGTTGCGGCTGCGCATCGATTCGACTTCCCGGTCGATCCGGGAAACCAGGGCGGCGTAGGAAGACTTCTTGCTGATCAGAATGTGAAAACCGCTTTCGCTGCCGATGCCGTCGGTTTCGACGATCCGTTCTGAAAGGCCTTGCTCGGCTATCCGTGGTGCCGCAAGGCTCTTTTCTTCAATGACGATGTCACCGCGCTTTGCAGCCAGCATGCGGTACATGCCGTCTACGGTAGTGGCGTAGTTGACGGCGATTCCAACGCCTTCAACGTCATTTTCCACCCATCCGTTGCCGATGTAGGAAATGACCGTATACCCGCCGCTCTTGATGCTGGGAAGCCCGCTTAGCCGTTGAATGTCGTGGATTTTTGGATGATCCCGATAGGTATAGAGAATTCGGCGTTTGATCCAGATAGGCCGAGTGTGGGTGACGGCGTATTCCAGCCTTTCTGGGGTGGGGATGGTGACCATGATGTCAGCGGTGCCGTCTTTTACCATGGCCTGGCAGCGTTTCCATGGATAGACGGCGATGTCCACTTTGACGTTAAGCCCCTCGGCGAACACTTCGACGACGATATCATGCAGGAACCCTTTGAAATGGCCACCTTGTGTCTGGACGTTTGCCGGCGGGTAGTTGGTGAACACCCATTTTACCGTATCCTGAGCCGACACAGGCATGGACAGGCTCAAGAGCAACATAATGATGCAAAGAGGTTTCATCTGGTCAACGGAAAATCGGTTAGTTAACCATCCTGTTCACTTGTTGAGAGATTCTATTTTATCCAGCCCCTCCCCGTTTTGTCAAACCATTCCGATCAGCATTAAAAGCACCGGCAGCACGACGATCAATGCCGACGTGGTGAAAAACCAGCAGGCGTTGGCCAGATCCAGATCGAGATCGTAAATGGATGGGGGGATCAAGGCGTTAAAGGCCACCGGCATGGATGAAAGGATCATCACTACCTTCAGGGGCAGCCCGTTGTCCATTCGACCGTATCCGATGGACCAGGCGATGGCGGTGGCGCAACAGGGAACAATGGCGAATTTAATCAAGGATACCAAGGCGCACGCTTTCAGATGGTGGTGAAGATTCTTGAATCGCATGGCCAGACCGATGGAGACGAGCAGCAGGCCGGTGCCTAAGGGGATGAATACGGCGTTGATGATACCGAAACGTTCTGGCCGGGGCAGATCGGAAAGGTTAAGAAGCCCGCCCAGTAAAACACTGGACACGGCAACCAGGATGAATGGATCCTTGACGAGGGCTTTGAGCCGGGCACCGGAAGTGTCCTGGTTGGTGTTCATGGTACTGAAATACTTGGCGATGGGGAATCCCACTGAATAATAGGTCAGCTCTTCGAACAGCTTGTATATGGGAACCAGGGCAAACCCCTTTTCTCCCAGATAGGCATAGCAAATCAAGGCGCCGATGGATCCGATGTTTGTAAATGCGCCACAGGGAATCAAGGCGCCGGTCTTGTGCGGTTCGAGCCTGAGCACCCCTGCGGCGCCCATGGCCAGTATGCCGCCCAATGTAATGGCTCCCACGCCAATAAAAGGGAGGGCGACAATGGATAAAGACTGGAGATCCACGATCCAGATGGCGCCCACTACCGTCACCGGCAGGACGAAAAGCAGGGCTGTTTTCTGCAGCTGTTTGCGCAGGTTCTCAAGCGACAGGGGCAGGCGCAGCAGACCGGCGCCGGACAGCCGTTGAATGGCGTAACCCAGTGACAGTCCGACTACAATGATTCCCAGCGACAGAGTCAATTTTCCCACGATCAAGACCCCTTGTCCGTCAGCCGTCGACCAGTCAACAGATAGGGCGCCATCACGGCCTCGAGTTGGGCCCGCTGCTGTTCGAACGCTTCCGGGTCATTCGTGGGTACGAACCGAAGCGGATCGCCGAAACGCAAGCTGACCCGAGAAAATGGCAGGGGCAGCATAAAGCGGTCCCAACTATTGAAATACAGGGCCCGATGGGCCGAAACGGAAAAGGGAACGACAACGGCTTGGGCGGCGTGGGCCAGTCGGATTGCGCCGGCTTTGACCACACCTATGGGGCCGGTGGGTCCGTCGAGGATGTGGCCGGCCAGCTTGGCGCATTCCAGGTGCCTGATCATGGACCGAAGAGCCGGTTTGCCACCTCTGGACGAAGACCCCCTGACGGTCTTCCATCCTGTTTGACGGGCCACGGCGGCAATGATGGCCCCATCCCGGCTTCGGCTGATCATCAGGGCCGGCTGGTACCGCGCGTAACGTTTGAAAGGGCGGATAGCCGCAAAGAACTGCTGGTGCCAGGCGCACAGCAGCACCGGCGTTCCCTCGTCGATCAGCTGCCGCCATCGGGCTTCATTTTCAATGCCCATCCGAAAGGTCCCGCTGTATATACGGATGAAGTGGTACAGGAAACGGTGAAAGGCCGGTGCGGCCAGAATCGATTTTACAAATGGGCTCATGGATGGCTGCTGTATTGGCGTCGGTTCATTCATGCAAAAGAGCGGGCATCCTGGATGGGACGCCCGCCCTTTGGACTTGTCCGTGGTAGATCGCCGGAATCCATTCTTCTCCACGGCATGGCTTCAGCTATGGTTGCGCAATACTGTTCAGGTCGTTGGCGTGCCACCGTGCATGGCCTGACCGTGTCAATAACTGCCACCATCGCTCGGTGCTGAACCAATTGCGCCCCGTCTTGCCGGCGCTCGTGACGCATTTTCAAAACGGGGTCAGAAGTTGACGGCCGTGCTCGGATTCTGGTCAAATGGTTTCATCTCTTTCCCACATTTGGGGCAAAAGATAGTGGCTATGTTGTTTCTGTCCATAATCGCTTCACCCGGCAAGTCGATGAAGAATAGACTGTTTTTGTCGTTGCTGCAGGCATCGCTGTGACAGTAAAAGCGATTATTGCTTGCACTTTTTTGCGGATCCGGTGGCAATTGTCTCATCGGTTTGCTGCACCGGGGGCAGAAGATGGTGGCCATGTTGTTGCCGTCCATCACTGATTCCTGGGCCAATTCTAGAACGAACGGCCCTTTGTCCGCATGGGTGCAATTTTCGCTGTTGCAGTAAAATTTGGTCGACATGATTAACGCTCCTCGTATGAATCTTTCAAAACCGTCTGATCAGACAGGTTTTCAATCGACAGGCAAATAAATGCCGTACTGGCTTTTCTTAGTGGCGGTCAGCGTTTAAGGTCAATCCCTTGACCAGGCTATCGGCTCATTGTTAGCGCAAGATTATGCTGACCGGGCAACTTCCCGGCCCCTAATAATGCGACCGATATTGCCGGATGTCAAAAGGTGCCCGACAAACCAACTATCAATGGATCAATATCTATCTGTCCGGATAAAAACGCAAGCAATTCCTCCCGGCTGAAAGACATTAACCATTCCGGGTCGTTGATGCGCTGGCTGTTGCAGTTCGACTTGTTCCGCCTTCAGTATTACAGGAGAGTATGATATGCATGAAGGTGAGCCCGACACGGCAACCCTATAGAAAAGGAAGGCCGGATATGGCCTATTTTCGGACCCCGGACGGATGCAGCCTGTATTATGAAACCATTGGATTCGAGCTCGCCCGGCCGGTAGTGATTTTTTTGAACGGCACCCTGCAAACCACCATGTACTGGAAGGTGATCGCGGCGACCTTAAAACCTGAGTTTCGCTCGCTGCTCTACGATGCCAGGGGGCAGGGGGAAAGCGAATTGGGTGAATTGCCCTTGTCCCTGGAGTTGCATATGGAAGACCTTGCCGCGCTGATCCGCCACCTTGAACTGGGACCGGTCTGTTTGGTGGGATTGAGTCACGGCGCGCTGTTAGCCTACGCCATGGCCCGGCGGACCCCTGAAGCGGTCAGCCGATTGGTTGCTTGTTCCATTGGGGTTCGGGCACCGATTCGTGCTCGGCTGATTGTCCGGTCATGGTTGAAGATCATTGAACGCGGTGGGCTCGATACCCTGGTGGGTGCTGCCTTGCCACACGTTTTCGGCGAGGGCTACCTTCTCCGGAACAGCAAAATCCTCGACCGCATCGCCAAAACCATCGCCCGGCGTAACCGGGCACCGGCCCTTGAGGCGCACCTGTCTGCGCTTGCCGCTTACCCGAGCTTGAGATCCATGCTGAAAAAGCTGGATCCGCCTTTGCTGGTGATGTGCGGTTCAGACGACCCCCTGGTGAGCGTCAGCGGCGCGGCGGAGGTGGCCGAGAAAAGCGGCGGCCGGCATCTGGTGGTCAAGGGCGCCGGGCACTCCATTCCCGTTGAAGCACCGGAGCTGTTCCTCAAGACCGTTTCACAGTTTCTGTCCGGCCGTTGGACGGATATGCCGGAGGCCCTCTGAACCGCGATAGCCAGCGGAATGGAAATCGATATTCATCCTTACGGTGCTGCGCAGCACTGCCGCAGCCGGCAGACCATCCCCCGCGGTCTGTCTCGGGGAATGGTCAATCCAGAACAGATTAGACTTTGAAACAACCCACCAGCCGGTTCAGTTCGTCCGCTAAACGGAACAGGGTGTGGGTGCTGTCATCGACAGCCTGACTTTGGCTGGACATGTCGCTGGAGGCACGGTTGACCCGGGTCAGTGTCTGGGATACCTGTTCGACGGCCAGCGTACTTTCGGCCACGGTCTGGTTGACTTCCTGGACCCCCTGGGATGCCTGGGCCACATTGCCGGCAATCTCGCCGGTGGTGTTGGACTGCTCTTCTACCGCCGTTGAAATCGTCGATACGATCTGGTTGACTTCATCGATGACACCGGAAATGTTCTCGATCTCGCAAACGGTGCCCTGGGTCGTTTGCTGTATTCCGCTGATTTTTTCTTTTATTTCCGCGGTCGCCGCCGCTGTCTGCCTGGCCAGCTCCTTGATTTCATTGGCCACCACGGCAAACCCCTTTCCCGCCTCGCCGGCCCGGGCCGCCTCGATGGTTGCATTCAGGGCCAACAGGTTGGTCTGGTCGGATATTTCGGTAATGGTTTCGGTGACTTTACCGATTTCCTGGGCAGCGGTACCCAGGATAAAGACCCGCTGAGATGCGCTTTTCACCTGGTCCACCGCTTTCCCGGTAATCTGGTTGGCCGTCTCGGTGTTGCGGACGATGTCATTGATGGTGGCCGTCATCTCTTCGGCTGCAGCGGCAACGGTGCTCAGGTTTACACTGGACTGCTCCATGGCCGAAGCAATGGAAGTGGTGCTCAGGCTGACCGCTTCCGATGCCGAGGAAACCGCCGCCGATTCGTTGGACATGTCGGCCGCGCTGGTGGCCATCTTTTCTGAAAGGCCTTTCAGGTCGGCAGAGGATATGCCAAGGCGGCCGGCATTTTCTGCGATCTCCTTGATGATTCCCTGCAGACGCTGGATGAAGATGTTGAACCAGCGGGCCAGGTCTCCCAGTTCGTCGTTGCTGTTCTCCTGAAGTCGCCGGGTCAGGTCTCCTTCACCCTCGGCGATGTCCTTCAACCCACCCACCACATTGTTTACCAGGCGGGAGAAGGAGGCGGCAAAGACATAAACCAGGGGGACGACCACCACCAGACAGCCCAGATATACCAGCCCCATCAAAAGGACCATCTGACGTGTATTGGCGGCAACCGCCTCGTTGGAAACAACGGCACTCACCCACCCGGTGATATTGGATCCGTCGTGGAGCGGGAGCGCCGCCTGGAAATAGCCGTTGTCGTCTAGCGTGATTCGGCTGGATACGAAAGGCTGGTTGTCGACGGAGCGGGGGGTGTTCATAGATGCATGGTCGACCCCAGCCAGTCGACTGTATCCGGGCAGGGTGCCGGCGGTCAATTTTTCCTGGCCGGAGAAAATATTGACATCCATGCCGGAGAGCTTGGCCATGGTCGCGGAGAAATCGCCTTCAATGCGCTGCCAGGCCACGATCGTTCCGAATACCTGCGGTTCGACTTTCTCGGTGTCCCGGTTGTATACGTTGGTATGGATAGGCGTCGTGGTCTGAAGGCAGAGCCTGCCTTCAACCTCCACATACTGAACGGTCTCGGTCTCTCCAACCGGATTGCCGGGGAAATGATCGGCGACGGTCGACAGGGGGGATGCGTCGGACTGATGCCAGTCCGCTTCATTCAAGGGGTCTCCGGCATTGATGCGGGCATGCTCGAAAATGGGCTTGTCTGCACCATGGACGTAAACGGTCGTCAGTGTCTTGTCTGCCATTGCCTGAACAAATGAGATGATTGATCCTTTCTGGTCATAGACGGCGGCCTGCCACAGCTCGCTAACGTTAATGAATTGACCCATTGCGGACGTCGTTTTTATGTAGCTGTCTCGGGTGATACTGATTTGGCCGGCGAAGTCAGCCATGAACTTGATGTTATCACCGATCTTGTTCACCGTGACCGCCTGGCGGGCATCTCGGGACTGCTTTGATTGGCGTTTACCGAGGTCCTCTTTGATCAGGTTGATGGTCTTCTCCAGGTTTTTCTGAACCGCGGCGTGGTTCTGTTTGCCCAACAGCATGTAAACCGCCGCCGTCGAGCAGATCATGATGAACAGGACAACACCGATTACACCAACCAACAATTTCAACTTGATTTTCATCTATCCATCCTCGCTGTCCGGGTCAGGGTTTGTCAGATTTCGACGGTTTTCTTGAAGCTGATTCAAAGATGCCACCAGGCTTGTTTTTCGGCCGGTGTCAATTATTCTTTAGTGAGATTGTGCACGTCTCCGCAGCAGACCCGCTGGTCATCGGACCTGCCAATCAGGGGTGCTGGGTGACGACGCCCTAAATTCCTTTCCCGGCTTGCTGTGGGTGCACCTCAACCCGGGAACCGGCTTTTTTGCTGCGCGCCGATTATTCACAAAACACCTTGACAACCGGACAGTGTGGCCTTTAATGGAAGGTGGCATATCTCAACGGCGTTTCGGCAGGCGGAGGAATTCTCATTTTTTCCGACTGTTGGCTTGCACCTGAAAAAAGGAGTCGTGGACAAATGATCAGCGTAGGCATTGTCGGTTGGCGTGGAATGGTGGGATCGGTCCTCATGGATCGGATGAAGGCAGAAAACGATTTTGCAGGCTTTGATCCGTTTTTCTTTTCCACGTCACAGGCCGGAAAAACCGGGCCGGACATCGGCACCGGCCCCCAGCCGGTTCTGGATGCGAATGATTTGGACAGGCTGGGCGATATGGCAGTGGTCGTATCATGCCAGGGCGGCAGTTATTCGGAACAGACGCACCCTTTGCTGCGGCAGAAGGGGTGGAACGGTTACTGGATCGATGCCGCATCTACATTGCGAATGAGAGACGACAGTGTCATTGTCCTGGACCCGGTCAACCGCAACGTGATCGACAGCGCCCTTGAAGACGGGGTCAAAGACTACATCGGCGGAAACTGCACAGTCTCGCTGATGCTCATGGCCCTCGGTGGACTGTTCGAAAAGAACTGGGTTGAGTGGATGACCTCCATGACTTACCAGAGTGCCTCGGGTGCCGGGGCAAACCACATGCGGGAACTGATCACGCAGATGGGGATCCTGGGCGACAGTGCCAAGGCCATGTTACAAGACCCGGCCTCCTCCATCCTGGAGATCGACCGTCAGATTACCGGGACACTGGCCTCGCCAGATTTCCCTGTCCAGTATTTCGGTGCGCCCCTGGCAGGCAGTCTGATCCCCTGGATCGACCGTGCGATGGAGAATGGTCAGACCCGGGAAGAGTGGAAGGGGCTGGTGGAGACGAACAAGATATTAGGGCGTTCAGGCAACCCCATTGCCATCGACGGGCAATGTGTCCGTGTGGGTGCCATGCGCTGCCACAGCCAGGCGCTGACCATCAAGCTGACCCAAGAGCTACCGTTGGACGTCATTGAAAATGCGATTGCATCGGCAAACGACTGGGTGTCGGTGGTGCCCAATGACAAGGCTGCCACCCTGGCGCAACTCAGTCCGGCGGCAGTTGCCGGGACGCTATCCGTCCCCGTGGGGCGTATTCGAAAAATGAAGATGGGAAGCGATTACCTGACCGCCTTTACTGTGGGCGACCAGTTGCTTTGGGGGGCGGCCGAACCCTTGCGTCGGGTGCTGAACATTATCTTGGACCGTATGAACGGCATTGCCTGAACCTCAAACGGGTGCGAAAGTTTATTTGCTGCCGGCGTGCTGTTGAGTCAGACAGACTACGTATTATGAACACGTAATATGTACCAAATTTTCCAGTGTTGTGTTTTGCCGATATTGATGTACTATATAAACAATGGGTGTGCCCTTATTGTTTCAGCTCCTCAGATCCACCGGATTCGAGGAGCTTCTTTTTGAGCCCGCTACCATCGGCATTCAGACCCCACCAATTGCATCCGATTATCCGGTATGCGCATTTGTTTGCTCGATCGATTACGCTCCCCGACTCAATCGAATAGATGGCCTGCATGGGTCGAGACGTCAGGCGATCGCCGCGTTGCCCTTCTCAAGAGGTGTATTGGCAAGCCCGCAATCCAGACTTACGCGAATATGCCGGTGTAAATAAGTCTTATCCCATCAAGGTCTTCATACTGGGTGATATGAACCCGTTCTATGGATGAGCCGATTTCGGTCCAACGATAAGCCCGATTTGATGAAGATGCCATGCTGAAAGGATATCCCGGCGGTGTGGCCGGTGATCAGATGGGTGGCTTTGATAGCGCTCTCAGAACCGGCAGGACACACCCGCTTCAAAGGTGAATGAACGCCAGTGGACCTCATTGAGTCGGGTGTCACCGGTTGTGCCGTCTGCATAATAGGTGCGATCCAGTCCGGCGTCCGTGGTCATTTCCCTGACATTCATGCCTGCGTGGAAGCCCCAGCGGTTTTTTATCTCGAACAGGAGCGTTGCCCCCGCCACATATCCGCTGCCCTCGGCCTCTTGGGTAAAGCTGACGGGATGGTCGTAATCCGCGCGCAGATTCCAGTTGGCTTCGGCATCATAATCTACCCAGTGGTATTCCCCGGTAAAGATGACGCCGACCTTGCTAAAACGGGCGCCTGTGCCGGGAATCGAAACAAAGAGATCCACTCCGAGCCAGGGGCCCTTCCAGCGGGACTGAAAGCGGCTGTCCAGGCCGGGGATGGGGCCGATGGGCGTCGTGAGGGGAGGTGCCGTCAGCGCCTGATAGCCATCCACGATATTCAGGTCCTGCTCGGAGAGGGCGTAACCAATCATGGGACAGACGACCATGGTGGATTCAAAAAAAGAAAAGCGGGGGCCGATGCCGATGGACCCGTCCCAAACCTCGTTGCCGTCCACGCCGTTGACCGAACGCGAGAACTCCTGGGTCCGGTCGTCGCCATTGTAGTCCGAATCCTGATTGCCGCCGGAGATCACCATTCCAAAATCCAAATGGCCACGCATGTATACGCGATCCCTGATCACCGTGCGGTTGGCCAGTTTCAGCTGATAGATACGCAGATCCGACCAGGTGAGTTCGGAGCGAACATTGGGATTGGCGCCCTGCAGGTTGCCGGCAATGTGCCAGTTCAACTTGTCGGTGCGGTAACCGGCGGACAGGTCGAAGCTGGCGGAAGCCCAACTGAGATGGGCGGTGCTTTTCTTTTCGGCCATTGCCTGGCCGGCCGGCTCAAGGGGTTGTGAATAAACCTGGGAAACGGAAAGAGAAACAAACAGGCAAAGCACCAGCGCCGCAGAGAAGTGTCGCATGAGCAGTCTCTTTCTAAAGGTCACAATCGTTGTCGGCAGATAAGAACGTGTCCGGCCGATTCGCCAGTGGTTGACGACGCTCCCGGAAAGGCTCGACATTCATCTCATGAATTGGTTTGAAGTTCAAGCCTCAACGCGGAGACAGCCGCCTTGACTTGCCCGGATCGGTGATTTACTGTTGGGCCGTTTCAGCGTTCGGACCAACACACACACCGGTGCAGTGGATGACCGATCGATGTGTGTTGTCTTATATTAAAATGTCACCGCGTAACACGCCGGATATGTCCGGTGAGGGCAGGGCGTGCGGCAATCATCAATCTCGTCAAAGGTTCGAAGGTGCCATGGCCGATACCGAAAAAGCGAATAAAGTTGCCCTCGCCGGTGAGCAGTTGTTTCAATTTGCCATCGATCGTGGCGACATGAACGCGATCCTGGATGCGCTGCCGCTCGAGGTGCCCGAAAAGCGCGTGGCGCTGGAATACGAAATCCAGCTGCTGAGAATCATCTCGGTAGGGTGGGCGATCGCTTTCTTTCTGGCCGACAGTGACCTGAAAACGCCCCTTGGTCAGCATTTCTGGGACAAGGTCAGGGCTTTTTCCACAACCCTATCCACCTCCGCCTCCCTGACCGTGGGATCGGACATCGACTATTTCGATATCCTCAAGAGGCGACTCGATACGTATGTCGGCGCACTGGACGCTGCCGGGAAGGTCCCTGAACCGGCCATGGCCATTGGTCCGGCGTTTGCCGGGTTTTGTGGCGACCCGGACGATGCCTGTGCCATGCTGGCCGGCAGCAAGATGTTTTCCCACACCATCGATGCCGTCCGGGAATACCTGGGCGAGACCGCTAACCAACAGGTATGACGTGACCATCGAATTTAAATCGAAATGGCTGCCGGCCTTAATCAGTGGCCTGCTGCTCACGGCGGCGTTTCCCAAAATAGGGCTTTCGGCGTTGGCCTGGTTCGCCCTGGTCCCCCTGCATATCGCGTTACGTGAACGGACGCCCAAAGAGGCGTTCAGGATCGGGATGATCGCCGGTTTGGCGCATTACCTGACCCTGTTGTACTGGGTGGTATTCACCATGCGTACCTACGGTTACCTGCCGTGGTGGCAGTGCGTCTCCCTGCTGGTGCTGCTTGCCGCCTACCTGGCCCTTTACACCGGACTCTTTTCTCTGGCGTTGGTCCGCCTTTGTCAAAAGCCCGTCCACCTCGTGGTGGTCGCCCCGGTTGTCTGGGTGGCGCTGGAGTATATCCGCAGCTTTCTGCTGACCGGATTCACTTGGGGCACTGTTGGATATTCCCAGTTTAATCGGTTGCATATCATTCAGATCTCCGATATGTTCGGGGTGTACGGGATCTCTTTTCTGGTGGTGCTTTTCAACGCCGCCGCGTATGTGCTGTTGCTGTTCCTTGCGCGGAAAAAATGGCGGGATCATCCGGTGGACAAGCGGCATGCCGCTTTTGCCGCCGTGCTGCCCCTCATCCTGATCGGCCTCGGACTGGCATACGGCAGCACGCGGGTCAGGGCTATGGACAGCGCCATGGCAGGGGCGTTATCACCCCGCGTCGCCGTGATTCAGGGCAATATCGACCAGGCCCGGAAATGGGATCCGGCATTTCAGATCAGTACCACGAAGAAATACGTGGACCTGACGCTATCGGTCGTCCCCGATCATCCGGATCTGGTGGTGTGGCCGGAAACGGCGACCCCGTTTTACTTTGAGGCCAGCCCCAAGCTTACCCGGCTGGTGACCGACGCGGTCCGCCAAGCAGGTATCCATCTGCTGGTGGGCAGCCCCAGCGCCCAAGGAGCGGCGGGCAGTCGTGCTTATTACAACAGTGCCTATATGGTGGCCCCGGACGGCCGGACCACCGGGCGTTACGACAAGGTCCACCTGGTACCTTTCGGCGAGTATGTGCCGCTCAAACGGGTGCTGTCCTTTGTGGGCAAGATGGTTGCCCAGGTGGGAGACTTCTCGTCCGGAGAGAAGGGTCGAACCCTCGTATGGGGAGAAAACCAGCCGCCCGTTGGTGTGCAGATCTGTTTCGAGATCATTTTTCCGGCACTTTCCCGTTCTCTGGTAAGCAACGGGGCTGGCGTGCTGGTCAATCTGACCAACGATGCCTGGTTCGGCAAAAGCAGTGCGGCATATCAGCATTTTTCCATGGCGGTCTTCCGGGCGGTCGAGAATCGCCGCAGCCTGGTACGCAGCGCCAATACAGGGATCAGCGGGTTTGTGGATCCGGCTGGGCGGGTCATGGCCCACACGGCCCTGTTTGAAGATGCGGTGCTTGTCCGAGGAGTACCCATACTGACCGAACAAACCCTTTACACCCGGATCGGGGATGTCCTGCCGATTGTCTGTCTGATCGCGCTGGGCACGATGATGGGGCGGCTGATGTGTCGATATCGGCAGGAGGCACATGATGATGCCGTACCGGCCAAAATACCTGATTGGATCAAACGGTTGGTCAGTCGGGTGGTTGACAAAAGGAGATAAAAGATGAGCACCGAAGCCAAACAGACACTGAAAGAACATAGACAGAAGCTCGACCAGCTCAAGGAGTATCTTTGACTTGGCTGACCAGGAAAAGCGACTCCAGGAAATCGAAGCGGAAATTTCCCGGGATGGATTCTGGGACAATCCCGACGCCACCACTGCCATTTTGAAGGAACGCTCGCTCCTGGGCCTGCGGGTCGACGCCTTTCACGGTTTGGAAAAAGACCTGGAGGAGACGGGTATCCTTCTGGAACTGGCCGTAGAAGAAGAAGATGCGGATACGATGCAGGAAGTCTCCGGCCAGATCAGCGAACTGGGCCGGCGGTTGCACCAGTTCTCCCTGGATATGATGCTGGACGGAGTCGACGATCAGAACAATGCCATTATTTCCATTAATGCCGGTGCCGGCGGAACCGAGGCCCAGGATTGGGCTGAAATGCTCTTTCGCATGTATCTGAGATGGGTGGAGGGCAAAGGGTTTAAATCCAGCATCGTCGATTTTCAGCCCGGTGACGAGGCGGGGATCAAAAGCGTCACATTCACCGCCACCGGCCAATACGCCTTTGGCTACCTCAAGTCGGAGAGCGGCGTCCACCGGCTGGTGAGAATTTCTCCCTTCAACGCCAGCGGCAAACGCCATACCTCTTTTGCATCTGTCTTTGTCTATCCGGAATTGGACAACGAGATCGAAATAGACGTGGAGGATAAGGATCTTCGCATCGATGTCTTCCGTGCCAGTGGGGCCGGGGGACAGCACGTGAACAAAACCAGCAGCGCCGTGCGCATCACCCACCTGCCCAGCGGTATCGTGGTTCAGTGTCAGCAGGAAAAATCCCAGCACCGCAACAAGGACATGGCCATGAAGGTGCTCAAGTCCAGACTATACGAGGCGGAAAAACGCAAACAGGACGAGCGGCTGCAGGAGATCCACGACGGCAAGGACGATATTGGCTTTGGCAGCCAGATCCGTTCCTACGTGCTGCATCCCTACCAGATGGTCAAGGACCACCGCATCGGCCTGGATGTCGGCAACGTGAACAGCGTGCTGGACGGGGACATCGATGTATTCATCGAAGGGGTGCTGTTGTCGGGCAAGGCATAGTGTTCATTCAAAGCGGCATTTTTTACGGCCCAGGCCGGCGTTGTCGCGCTGCTGAAACCCGCGACGCACCGCAGCACCGCCTCCGGTTTCAGCAGCATTGCGGCCTTGGCCTGAACCAACATCTGCGATTTCTGAATGCACACGATTCGGGTAATCACCAAAAATTGAACTTCAGATATATCCCAAGGGACGCCAAAAGGTTTCTGCTTTAGCGGGATTAACAGGTATCTGTAAGCGATCCGAGATTAGACGCTATTGAACGCATTGAACCACAGCATCGACCCGGAAGCCATCATCACCCGCTTCTATCCCATCGGCAGCTATACCAGGGACCTGCTTTTGCGCCATGGAGAATTGGTGGGCCGCAAGGCGCTCGATGTTCTCGGCCAGGCCGACTGGCTGAATGCCGACCGCGAGTTCGTCGTTCAATCGGCCGTTCTCCACGACATTGGAATCGGTCGGACCCGATCTCCGCAACTGGGATGCACGGGAGCCCTGCCCTATGTGTGCCATGGCGTCGAAGGCCGGGCGATTCTCGACCGGTTGGGCCTTGAACGCCACGGGCTGGTCTGCGAGCGTCATGTGGGTGTGGGAATCGGTGCACGTCAGACCGTGCAGCGAAAACTCCCCTTGCCGGCCAGGGACATGTTCCCCCTCTCCGTGGAAGAACGTCTGATCTGCTACGCGGACAAGTTCTTCTCCAAAACAGACAACGGCCGGCATGAAAAAACCATCGACGAAATCACCGCCGGCCTGGCCCGCTACGACGCGGACTATGCTGACCGTTTCCTGGCGCTTCACCGGCTGTTCACCTGTAGGCCGGTCAATGCGGCCGGACCGCCATATCTTATCCAACCCATGGGAAGACCCGGTCATGAATCCTGACGACATTCGAAAGGCGCTTCGATTCTACTTCATCACCGATGACGGCGTACACGGATTCGCCGCACTGGATCAGGTGCGCATAGCCGTCGAGGCCGGTGCGACCATGATCCAGTACCGCAACAAGTCCTTTTCTCTGGAGAAATTCGAGGAGGTCCAGGCCATCGGCCGGCTCTGTCGCCACAAGCGGATCCCCTTTGTCGTGAACGACAACGTGCTGCTGGCCCGGGCCGTTGAGGCCGACGGCATTCATGTGGGGCAGGAGGATACGCTACCCCGGGTGGCGCGGCGAGTCATGGGACCACAGGCCATCGTCGGCGTGTCGGTCTCTACCATGGCTGAACTGGAGCGGACCGACCTGGCTTCTTGCGATTACATCGGCACCGGTCCCACCTTTCCTACCGGCACCAAGCTCGATGCCAAGGCCGCCCATGGGCTGGCCGGGCTCCGGGACATTGTCAACCGGTCGCCCGTGCCGGCGGTTGCCATCGGCGGTATCGGCCCGGCCAATGCACTGGACTGCTTCGCCCACGGCGCCGCCGGCGTCGCCGTCATCAGCTGCATAACCCGAGCCACTGATCCCGTTGAAGCCGCAGCAGCAATGGCTGCCGCGTGCGGCGTCTCGGCCGGGGGGGAACGGTAATGGACACCTCGATCGTCATCGGCGTAGACCATGCTTGACATCCGCGCCCTGGCCCTGACCGCGGCAACACGAATCCGGCCCCATGTCCGCCGGACACCCCTGGAGCCGTCCGCCGACCTGGGCCGCGAGAGCGGCGGGCCGGTGTTTCTCAAGCTGGAAAACATGCAGCATACGGGTTCATTCAAGGTTCGTGGGGCCATCAACCGCCTGCTGACCCTGGACACTGATCAGCGAAGGGCCGGCATCGTCACCGCCTCATCAGGCAACCACGGCCTGGCCGTGGCCTTCGGCATGAGCCGGTTGGGGATAAAAGGCGTCGTCTGCCTCCCGGAGGGTGCTTCCGCAGCGAAGGTTCAGCTGCTCGAGAACCTGGGTGCCGAGATCCGTTTTCACGGAACGAGCTGCGAAGTGACCGAAACTTACGCCCGCCATCGGGCAGAGAAAAACGGGCAGGTATACATCTCCCCATACAACGATCCCTTCGTGGTGGGCGGGCAGGGGACAGTCGGGCTGGAGATCATGGACCGCCTGCCCCAGGTGGACTGCATCATGGCATCGGTGGGCGGCGGTGGGTTGATCGCCGGCATCGCCGGGGCGGTGAAGGGACTGCGCCAAACGACCCGGATCGTGGGATGCCTGCCGACAAATTCGCCGGCCATGGCCGCATCCGTTGGGGCGGGGCGTATTCTGGACGTCCAATGCCTCGATACCCTGTCCGATGGCACGGCCGGCGGCATCGAGGCGGATGCCATCACCTTGGATCCCTGCCGGACCCTGGTCGACGACTGGGTGCTGGTGACAGAGGAAGAGATTCGCAGCGCCATGGTCCGCGTGTTCGACAATCACAGACTGGTGATCGAGGGCGCGGCCGGGGTTGCGGTGGCCGGCTTTCTTAAAATGGCACCTCAACTGACCGGAAAGACGGTCGCCCTGGTCGTCTGCGGTGGAAATATCGATGCGGGGCTGTTCAAGACCCTTGTATGTCCGTCAGTGTCTTAATCCTCAGCGTGAGCATCTATTCGACATGGGCATCAGAAGACGGTTATATTACGCGGCGGTCATACTCATCGGGACCATGCTGGTGGGAAGCACGGGCTACTTCATCATCTTCGAGGGCAAGTCCAGCTACTTAGACTGCCTTTACATGACCGTCATTTCCCTGACCACCGTGGGCTACGGTGAAGTGCTGGGAATTACCGGAAACCCCCGTGCCCAGATCTTCACCATGCTGCTGATCACCTTCGGCATGGGCATCATCCTCTACAGCATCAGTACGGTGACGGCCATGCTGATCGAAGGTGAATTGACCGGTATGCTCAGGAGACGGAAAATGGAAAACAAGATAAAGGCCCTGTCCGGCCATTACATCGTCTGCGGCGGAGGGGAGACCGGTTTTCCCCTGGCGGTCGAACTGGTGACCAGCAAAGCCAAAGTGGTCCTGATCGAACAGGAGGGTGCCGTCATCGAGGAGTCTCGACAGATCAAGGGCCTTTACCATATTCACGGTGACGCCACCGACGACAAGAACCTGGTCGCCGCCGGAATCGAGCGGGCCACCGGCATCACCATCTGCCTGCCGTCGGACAACGACAACCTGTATATCACCATGACCGCCCGCATGCTCAACCCCACGGCGCGGATCATCAGCCGCATGACCAACAGCCGGCTCAAACCCAAACTGCTCAAGGCCGGCGCCACCTCGGTGGTCTCCCCCAACGCCATCGGTGCGCTGCGCATGGCGTCCGAGATGATTCGGCCGGCAGCCGTGGATTTTCTCGACAACATGCTTCGAAGCGAGCGGGGAGAGATGCGTATTCACCAGATTGCCGTCAACGGCAACTCCACGCTGGCTGGGAAGACAATCATGAAATCCGGTCTCAGAGACCAGTTCAACCTGCTTCTGCTGGGGGTGCAGCGGCAAAACGACGAGTTCGAATTCAGGCCGCCGTCGTCCTTTGTATTAGAAGCGGGGATGACTCTGATCGTCATGGGGGATATCGAGAATATCGATCGTGCCCGGGAAGCGCTGTGACCGGCGGTTGACCCGAATGTCGATTCGAGGTGGAGACGCCCGCTACATGGCGTTGCCTGCTTCGGTCATAAATCGTCCGGCGACGCAGACGGCGGACATGGCCGCCACGCATTCGATAAGTTCGGGCAGGGAGATCTGCCGGTTGAAGGCGCCCAGGTGGGGGCCGCTGGAAATGAGAATGTCCTTTTCACCCCGCTTGAACCCGTTGCGCTGGACCGCGTCGTATCCCCGCATGTTCAGGAAGTCGAAAAACTCGCTGTCGGTCAGCGCGTCCTGATCGTTCCGGCGCAGCAGTTCGGTCATGTAACGGTCCACACCCATCTCATCCACCATTCGCAGGACGAGTCGATCCAGGTCCACCGGCAGCGTCGGGGCGGTCGATGTTCCGGTAAACCCGGTAAAGTAGCCTTCGAACACCTCCAGTATCATCGCGTGCAGAAGCTGCCGGTCGAAGAGATCTCTCGCGTCCACCGGCTGCCCGTTGTTATCCAGCCCCATTCTTGTTTTGTCCCGGGCGCGAAAATGGCTTCCGGCGACCAGCAGCAGGCTCAGGAAATGCCTGCCGATATGCCGGTAAAGGCTGAGACTGCAACCGTTGAAGGCCTTCAGGTGTTCGAAGTCCCTCAGCCCGGATAGCCCCAGATTGGGAAATGCGCAGGAATCCAGCCACTGGTCTAACCGTCCCGAACGAAACCACTGATAGCGTCCCTGATCGTCGCGGCGCAACCGCTGGGTGCGGTTGTGAAACAGCGGGATCGGTGCATCGTGGATCACTCCTCTGGCTGTCAGCCAGCCCAGCAGGTAGGCGTTGCGCCCCAGCATCTCCCGTGCGGATTTTCCATCGACATGCGGATCGTTGGGATAAACGAAATAATCCCGGTGGGTGAGAAAGGCAATCGCCAGGCCATCGGGGTGCCTCTGGACGGTGGCAGGCGGAGCCAGTGGAATGCGGGTGATTCTGAAAACACGCTGGTCCTGAACGCATAGGGGCCTGGGAATGTGGAACCGGCGGCCAGCCGCGTAATCCGGTTGCTTCAGCCTTTCCATCCAGCGGACCTCTTTCTGCAGGCCCGCCGCCGTGTCTCCCTGTTTCGCCAGTTTGACAACCAGCAGGCGATCCTTGCCCGACATTTCAACTACCAGGCTTCTGCCGATATAGCGGGGGATGCCGGTCTTCGTCAGGCCGTTGATCGTCATCAGCTGCGTCCAGGAGATCGCCGGCAACGTTTTACCGCGATCCAAACCCAGCCGCTTTCCGCTAATCTTGACGGGCAGGTTTCCCAGCGCCTCGGCCACGCCCCGGTGGGCGCTGCCCTCGGTTTGAAGGAGCAGATGGCTCAGGGTGGTCAGTGCCATTGATCCCAGGCCGTTGCTGCCCGGCCCGGTGGCCAGATCGGTCAATGCCAATGCGGCTTCCCGGTAGAGAAAATAGGACTGCCGGTGGTTGCCGAAGGAGCCCGAGAGCAGGAGCTGCTCCAGAGCACGGATGGTGTGCCTGTCGAGCACACCCGGGTGCTTTTGTGCCAGCCGGCGAAGGTCGGCGACGGCATGGTATTTGGCAATGACATCGAAGTGAGGATCGGCGAGGGCGTTTTCGGCCTGGTCTTTCAAGTTTTGATGATAGGATTCATACGGATCGGTTCTGCAGATGAACGGCAGATGTCCATCCTTTCGGTTCATTCAGATCGCCTGCGGACACAGCAGGTCTGCCATCTCGGCAAGGTGCCGGATGTGGTGGTCGGCGTTCAGATCGGGGTTGCGATAGGCCACAAAGGCAATCCCGGCGGCTTTGGCCGCGATTTCGTCTACCAAGGAGTCGCCCACATAGACCACTTCATCGGCGGATACCGAAAAGTGGTCGATTACCTTGACCAGCGCTTCGGGGTGGGGTTTGGGAAACTGAACGTCCAGGGCGCAGACCACCAGGTCGAAGAGGTGGTCGATGTGGTGGTCCGCCAGTACTTGGGCCATGGTGTCCGTGCGGTTGGTGGCCACCGCCGTTTTAAAGCGCGGGCGAAGCGTTTCCAACAGCGGCACCAAGCCCGGTTCCATCTGCATGAACTTCAAAAAGGGTTGGTACCCCAACTGTCTGCGGTAAATGTGGGCGGCCTTGCGGGTGGTGTCGTCACTGATCAGGTAGGCCAGGGATTCATCGACGGTATGCATGTGGACGTAGGCCAACTGCTCCGGCAACATGGCCGGCAGGTGGCAATAGTCCAGCAGGTGGTTGTAGTAAGCCCGGTTGGCCTCCTGGGAATCGAACATGACGCCGTCGCAGTCGAAGGCGACCACCTTGGCGGGGCTTTTCACTGGCATAACTGCTTTCCCATCCGGAAAAGCACCGACAGAATCGTGTCGGTGCTTTTCATTGTTCATCCATAAATGGCATCTTGCGCCCCGGTCCTGTGTTCCCGTATTTTGGAGATCCTCGACCTAGCGCTGCTACGCCTGCGGTTTCAAAAATACGGCGGCCTCGATCCAGACCACAATCTTCACATTCTGGATGAACACCCTAAGCCCGATCATGCCGATGGCCGGCGGTGATTATCCGTCACTGGCACTTTTTTTCGGTGGCGTGGGCACGGGTTGAGGCGACGCCGAAAGGATCTGGCCATACACCGGAATGGTTATCGTGGGTTTGATGCTGCTGTCCGTGGTCAGGGTCACCGTGTCCGCATAGCGCCCGGCGACCATTTTTTTGTTAGCAATGGTCAGGATATAGCCGTCTCCATCGGCCCTGCTGAACTCCTTGACATCGAATTCGATATCGTTGCCGTTTCTGGCGTTTACCTGGAGAATCTTGAATGGATAGGCTTTCTCGCGGGTAATGGTGATCGCCTTTTTAATGTCGGTTCCCGCTTGGCCGACCAGACGGGCATACGCCGGATCCATGCGCGCAAAGTGGGATACCGTGCCGGTAATGTTCAATGTGACCCGTTGGTTGTCCGGGTCGCTGGTGAAAACCTCGATGTTTTTCTTCAGCGTCCTGCCGCCGTAACCGCTGGTGTTGACCTTGATGTTGATTATTCCCTCGCCGCCGGCGGGGATCTGCCTCGGGTAGGAGGCGACCGAGCATCCTCAGCCGGTCTTGACCTCGGTTATGGCAAGGGGGGCGTCTCCGGAATTTTTAATGGTAAATCCATGGGTGATCTGGGTGCCGTCCACCACGGGGTCGAATTCATATTTCAGTTCGGGCAGCTCCACTACGGGCTTTTGAATGGCCGTGACGGCGGAGGGTTCCTGACCGGTTGATTCCTTGCCATCCGACGCCCATGTGGTGGCCGCAGCGACCCACAGGATCACGATAGTTGCTATGAATGCACACATACGGAGTTTCATGGATGGTTCTCCTTAGTTGGCATATAACGCGGAAAAGCGTCCTTTATTGGGTTGATTGACCAAAAAGCTATTTTTAAGCTTCGGCGGCGATCCTGTCAAGCTACATCAGAAAAATCGGGTCCACGTCAACAGAGACCTTGATCTGCCTGCCGGCGGGTGTGGCACGCTGATCCATGATCAGTTCATGGGCAAACCGGTGAAGCATCGATGTGTCCGGACTTTTGACCAGGATCTGCCAGCGATGGTGGTTGGCAATGCGTGACAGCGGCGCTTCGATGGGGCCCATTACTTGAACTCGCGGGTGATACGGTCCGCTTGCCGTCAACAGGTCGCGGCACTTCTCCCCCAATGCACTGGCACGGGCGGCGGTCTGCTTCGGATCTTTACCGGATATGCGCACGGCAATCATGCGGGAAAAGGGCGGATAGCCCAGGGCTTTTCGAAAGCCGATTTCCTGATTGAAAAAGGCTTTGAAATCCTGGTTTTTCGCCGCAAGAATGCTGAAGTGGCCCGGGTTGTAAGTTTGCAGAATCACACGGCCGGGCTGATCGCCGCGACCTGCCCGGCCCGCCACCTGGGCCAGCAGCTGAAAAGTCCGCTCCCCGGCGCGAAAGTCAGGGAAATTCAGGGTCAAGTCGGCACAGACCACCCCGACTAGGGTGATGCCCGGAAAATCGTGCCCCTTGGCCACCATCTGGGTGCCCACCAGGATGTCGATCCGGCGATGCTTCAGATCTTTCAGAAGGCTTACGATCGAGCCTTTTCGGGTCATGGTATCCCGGTCCATGCGTGCCACCCGTGCATCGGGAAACAATTGGGTCATCGCCTCCTGAATTTTTTCCGTTCCCACCCCCAGCAGCCTTATTTTATCGGACCCGCAGGACGGGCAGGAGGACACGGCGGCTTTGGAAAACCCGCAGTAGTGACAGCGAAAGGCGTTGACCCGTTTGTGCAGGGTCAGGGAAATATCGCAGTTTTTACATCGGATGGGCTGGCCGCATTGCCCGCAGATGGGAAAGGCGGAGAAACCCCGGCGGTTGAGAAAGATGAGGGCCTGGTTTCCATCGTCCAGGGTCTTGCGGATTTCCTGCTGCAGCGGTGCGGTGATGTAGCGGCGGATACCCCGGTCGTCGCGACTTTGGGAAAGGTCCACAGTTTGGATGGCCGGCAGCGGCTGGCGATTGACCCGCCGTTTTAAACTGGCAGTCTCATATTTGCCCACGCTGACGTTGTACCAGGACTGCACCGACGGTGTCGCCGATCCCAGGATGGCCAGGGCATTGTGGTGGCGGGCCCTCACCACGGCCAGATCCCTGGCGTTGTAGCTCAGCCCGCCTTCCTGTTTGTAGGAGGCGTCGTGCTCCTCGTCGACAATGATCAGGCCGACATCACCAAAAGGGGCGAAGATGCATGACCGGGCACCGATGGCGATGGTCGCGTCCGATTGGGCGATGCGAAGCCACTGGTCGTAGCGTTCGCCCTGTGACAGGCTGCTGTGCAGGACCGCCACCGTTTCACCGAAGCGGGCGCGAAACTGGCGTTCGGTCTGAGAGATCAGGGCGATTTCCGGTACCAGCACCAGCACACGGAGCCCCTTGTCCAGAGCGGCCCGCGTCAGCCGAAGATAGACTTCGGTTTTTCCGCTGCCGGTGACGCCGGCCAGCAGGACCGTTTTGAATCCCTGGCCCAGCAGCGGCACCGTGGCGCTCACCGCTTCCGCCTGCTCAGCGGTGAGCCGGGGCGGGATGTCCGGTTCGATGGGGTCGCCGAACGGGTCCCGGTAGACCGCCTTTTCGTAAACGGCAACCTGGCCGGCCTTCTGCATGGCACGCACCAGTGCCGGAGCGGTGGGGACCCGGGTCTTGAGTTCCGGAATCGTCAGGTCGCCTTCGGTTTCCAGGGCGTTCCGGATGATTTTGCGCTGCGCAGACAGGCGGTGGGAAGTGGGTGCGGTTTCTTTAACGGTTACCCACCGGACAGTTTTGGGTCCTATCTGACGGCCCTTGATCTGCCGGTCCACCTGGATCCACCCCCGCTCTCGCATCAGATGGATCAATCCCCATGAGACGGGTTGGCCGATTTCTTTTTGCAGGTGTTTGATGGCAGACGGGCGTTTTGCCAATGCCGACAGGATAGATCCTTCCAAGGGCGAAAGGGGTGACGATGCCGAGGCCGCCAGACCTGCCTCGCCGATGGACAGGACGGCGATGTCGGTCAGGTTCAGTCCGGCCGGCAGGGCGGTATGAATCACCAGCCCCAGCGGGTGAATGTAGTAGGCGGCAATCCATTCGAAAAAGGGAATCATGGTTTCCGGGAAAAGGGGTGTCTCGTCGAGCACATCCAGGATATGCTTGATCTCCATCGAATCCATTTCAGCAGTTGGCTCGCCTGCCGGGCCGACCAGGTAGCCGGTTACCTTGCGTTTGCCAAAGGGCACCAGGACCCGTTTTCCCGGACAGGCCTGCAGGGCCAGGTGCGCCGGGACACTGTAGTGGAACGTATTATGGACCGGCAAGGCCACGGCCACCGGAACGATATGCCGGCGATCGATCATTTGATTTTCCTTGACAGGGGTCACGGCTTCTTTTAGGTATGAATTTCATGGTGTTGCGAACAGTTGCCCCAATGGCAAGCTAGCCGGTTCGAGGCATTATAGACCCGGAAGGAGACGCTTTCAACCATATCATGCGTTGCATGTCGTCCCAATACCTGCTAATATCTTTAAATTCGACGGTTTATCCGTCTGCTAACAGTGAGTGAAGGCACTCATAACAACCAAAGGAGGAAACGGTATGAACGGGATCCTGAAACGCGTAATCATCCTGCTGACCACCATGGCATTGGTTGCGGTTCCCTGCATGACCAGCTTTGCCGCGGGGCTTGAACAGGATGACGACCTCATTGCCGGCAAAATGGCTGCCGAAGTGGTTGTCAGGCCATTGGGGATTTGCGCCACGGTGATCGGCGGTGTGATTTTTGTCGTAACCCTGCCGTTTTCTGCCCTGGGTGGAAACACCAACGCCGCTTACGACTACCTGCTGGCCGACCCTTTCAAATTCACCTTCAGCAGACCGCTGGGTGAATTCTAACCATCCCATTAATCAGCAATTGCCATAAGAGCGGCCCGGTGATCGGTCACCGGGCCGCTAAAAGGAGGACGTGTGCCCGTACATCTCGTCGAACACCCGTTGATCAGACACAAAATCGGCCTCATGCGGGTGCATGATGTGACCACCAAGAAATTTCGGGAGTTGGCCAATGAGCTGGCCACCCTGCTCACCTATGAGGCCACCAAGGATCTGGAAACCGAAACCCTGACCATCCGGGGGTGGGCGGGCGACGTGGTTGTTGAAAATATCAAAGGCAAGAAGATCACCGTGGTTCCGATTCTTCGCGCAGGCCTGGGTATGATGGACGGCGTGCTCAACCTGATCCCGTCGGCCAAGGTGAGCGTGGTGGGGCTGTATCGCAACGAGGAGACCCTGGAACCCGTGCGCTACTACGTCAAGATGACCAGCAACATGGAAGAGCGGATCGCTCTGATCCTGGACCCCATGCTGGCCACGGGCGGCACCCTGGTCGCCACCATCGACCTGTTGAAAGAATCCGGCTGCAAGCAGATCCGGGGGCTGTTTCTGGTTGCCGCGCCCGAGGGGCTCAACCGGCTGGAAAAGGCCCATCCCGATGTGGATGTGTATGTGGCGGCGATAGACGAAAAACTTAATGACATCGGTTATATCATACCGGGTTTGGGAGACGCGGGAGATAAGATCTTCGGAACCAAATAAGGTCGTCGTAAAAAACAATCGTGCCATCGAATCCTGATGGACCCCGTGTCATGCCTTCCGGTAAACCCGATTTAGCGGTGAATCCGGACTGACTCTTTCTCTCCACCATCTTCCGGACGACCTCGGCAACGATATGGATCAAGCGTCTGTTGGCCAAACGGGCGCTTCTTTTTTTTCTGGTCTACCCCGGATGATCTCCTTTCTCGATGGGCCGGCTTTTTCAGCGAAGCAGGAATCGGTATAGCCAGCGGTGGATCCAGCGGCCGTAGGGCGGCCAGGCCAGACGCGTGCTGTTGATCCGCCCCCGGGTGAAGACCGGCCGCGCTTTGGAAAAGGCCAGAAAGCCGGCCTCGCCGTGATACGCGCCCATGCCAGACTGCCCAACTCCGCCGAAAGGCAGGTCCTCCTGAGCGACGTGGGCAAGGGTGTCGTTGACGCACACCCCCCCTGACCGGGTCTGGTCGAGAACGCGTTGGGTCCGCTTTCTGTTTTGATCAAAGTAATACAGGGCAAGCGGTCGGGGCCGACCGTTCACAAAGTCGACAGCCTCGGACAGCTTCCGGTAGGTGACGACGGGAAGGATCGGGCCGAATATCTCCTCTTGCATGACGGCCATGGTGTCGGTGGGATCGAGAACCAGCCACAGCGGCATCTTACCGCCGTCTGAAAAAGTTTCCGCCGATGGGTTGACCTGCAGCAGACGTCCGCCTTTTTCTCTTGCATCTGACAGATAGCCGGAGAGCCGGTCGAACTGGCGCTGGTTTACGATGGCGGTGTAGTCCGGGTTGGCTGCCATGGTGGGATACAGGCGGGCGACGGCATCTGAAAATGCCTGTATAAACGTATCCAGGCGGTTCTCCGGGCAGAGGAGATAGTCAGGCGCGATGCAGGTCTGCCCCGCATTGAAGCACTTGCCGAAGGCGATTCGTCCGGCAGCGGTGTCAATGGGGTAGTCCGGTGCCACCAGTGCCGGGGATTTCCCCCCCAATTCAAGGGTGACGGGGGTCAGATGGTCGGCGGCCGCGCGCATGACTTGGCGGCCGACGGCAGTTGAGCCGGTGAAGAGCAGGTGGTCAAAATCCAGCCGTGAAAAAGCCGCGGCGATATCGGCACCCCCGGTTACAACGGATACGTGATCGTCGGCGAACAGTCCGGACAGCAGTTCTCGAAGGATCTGCGTGGTGTTGGGCGTGTGTTCGCTGGCTTTGATCAGGACCCGGTTGCCGGCAGCCAGGGCGCCGGTCAGCGGCCCGATGGTCAGGTAGACGGGGTAGTTCCACGGTGAAATGATGCCTACTACGCCCAGTGGCTGATAGAGCACCCGTGCCTGCGCGGGTTGAAATATCAGTCCGGCCCGCCGCCGGTCGGGCCGCATCCAACGACTCACATGAGCTTTTGCATACCGGATGCCTTCCAGACTGGGAAAGATTTCCGCCAGCAGGGTCTCGTCGCGGCTGCGTCCGTTGAAATCCTGGTCAATGGCCTCGGCGAGGCGATGCCGGATCGCCTTCAGGGCAGAGGCCAGTCGCGCGAGGTCCTCTTTCCGCCGCTCGGCCGAGGGCATCGGGTCCTTTTGAAAGGCGGCGCGCTGGCTGTCGAGCAACTGCTGCATGGCACGGTGAGGTCGATCCGGCGTGTCTGGCTGCATGGCTGATTTTGCTCCTGTTTGAGATTGATCGATGCACTAACTTAAGCATCCCTGGAACCTTCGAAAGCGTCCCTAATTGAAAAAACTTGTCATCGCGTCTTGGGCAACGTATCTTGATCAGATCGTCTGTCGACGATCGAATGACTATTTTCCACCAACTGCCGCCCCATCGCAAGGCCGGAATCCATGAACGCATCTTTTGTGACCACACTGCGCGTATTCGTTCCATTTGCCGCCGGATATTTCCTTTCTTACCTGTACCGGGTGGTCAACGCAGTCATCGCTCCGGATCTGGCGGGCGATATGGGTATCGGCCCGTCGGCCCTGGGATTGCTGACGGCCACCTATTTCATTTCCTTTGCATCATCGCAATTGCCGCTGGGGGTGCTGCTGGACCGCTTCGGTCCCAGGCGAATGGAAGCGTTCCTGCTGCTTTTCGCCGGGCTGGGGGCCTTTCTTTTTTCCCGATCCGGATCGTTGGCCGGCCTGGTGGTGGCGCGGGCCTTTATCGGCTTCGGCGTGTCGGCCTGCCTCATGGCTGCCTTTAAAGCCTACACCCTGTGGTTTCCCAAGGAGCGCTGGCCGCTGGTAAACGGATTTCAAATGGCTGCCGGCGGCTTCGGTGCCCTGGCAGCGACGGCTCCCGTGGAGGCGGCACTGCACATCACCGACTGGCGCGGCGTCTTCGCGGTTCTGGCCCTGCTCACCCTGCTGGTGGCCGTGGCCGTTTACACGGTGGTTCCCGAAAAGCCGTCCAGCGGAACCGGCGAAGGATTAAAGAGCCAGTTGATGGGTGTCAAGACCGTGTTCACCAGCCTTGAATTCTGGCGGGCGGCACCGTTAACCACCTTGTCCCAGGCGACCTTTCTTTCCATACAGGGGCTCTGGGCCGGACCCTGGCTCAAGGATGTAGCCGGGCTGGAGCGAACTGCCGTGGCCAATGTGCTGCTTTGGATTGCCGTGGCCATGATCGCCGGATTCATCCTGCTGGGGTTGCTGGCCGAGCGATTGAGCCGTTCGGGCATCAGCGTGCTTACCACGGCGGTGACAGGGATGGGTCTGTTCATGGGCGTTCAGGCACTGGTCCTGGTGGGACCGGTGCGTTGGGCGCTGCTCACCTGGGTGCTGTTTGGTTTCTTCGGTACATCGGGTATCATTGCCTATGCCGCCCTATCGCAGCGATTCCCGGTTCAGCTGTCCGGCCGGGTCACCACCGCCGTCAATCTGTTGGTGTTTATCGCCGCCTTTTTGGGTCAGTGGGCCATCGGGGCCATCATCGGCTGCTGGCCGGTCGATGCAGGCGGTAAATACGCGCTGCCTGGCTATCGAAGCGGGTTTTTTGTCATGTTGGCCCTTCAGGCGATAACGCTGGTCTGGTTTTTCATGGCCAGCCGGATGATCAGCAGCCGCAAAAAGGGATAGCCGCCTTCATTGGCTATGGGCAACGCAAGGGGGGATCGACATGAAAATTTATACCGGCACGGGAGACAGGGGCAAAACCAGCCTTTTCAGCGGAGAACGGGTATCAAAGAGCAGCCCGCGCCTTGAGGCCTATGGCGATCTGGACGAACTCAATTCCGTGATCGGAGCGGTGGCGGCGGCTTTGGACGATGGGCAATCCGGATTGAAGGCTGAAATCCGGGCCATTCAGGCGCTGCTGCTGGAATCCGGCGCCTGGCTGGCGACAACTCCCGGTGCCGAATCCAGCCGTTTTTTAAAACCGTTTACCGGTGGCCCCGCCAATATGTTGGAAGCCGCCATCGACCGGATGAACGTATCCCTGCCCGAACTGAAGCATTTTATCCTGCCCGGGGGGCACCTGTCCGCATCACTGGCGCATATGGCCCGCACGGTTTGCCGGCGAACGGAACGACGGGTCATCGAGCTGGTTGAATACGAGGATGGCGAATCGGGTGCCACCGAAACCATGAAACATATCCTCGTATTCCTCAACCGGCTTTCCGATTACCTTTTTGTACTCGCCCGATGGTGCAATCATAACCAGGGGCAGGCGGATGTGCAGTGGAACGGGTAGGCGGTATGCCGCGTTTTCGCACTCGCCTGGTTCACCGGCGTTGGCTGGCCCCCGGCATCCTTGAACTGCGCCTGGCCCGACCGGAGGATGTCGCATTCATTCCCGGGCAGTTTCTGCGGTTTGTCATGGATGGCTACGAGCGGGATTACACCATGGTTTCGGCACCGGACGCGGCGACGATCGATTTTTGCATCGCCGTGGTGGACGGGGGGCGGTTTTCCAGTGACATCCAAAAGGCCGGTGCTGATGCCTCGTTTCAGTTGACCGGGCCCCACGGTCATTTCGTATTCCAGGGCCCGGCGAATCCGGCGGTGTTCGTGGCCACGGGAACCGGCGTTGCCCCTTTTGTGGCCTTTTGCCGGAGCGGGGTGGACAACGGCCTCCTGCTTCATGGCGTCGGCACGGCTGACCGGCTGATCTACCGGGATATTCTGCAGTCAAGCCTGGGTGACTATGTGCCTTGTATCAGCCGAATTCCCGAAAAGATGGATCGCCCGGCAAACGCTTTTCGGGGCCGGGTCACCCATTACCTGGAGCGGCAGCTTAAACCGGGCACCTATGACTTTTATCTGTGCGGTCGGGGGGCCATGATCCGGGATGTCACGGCGTTGATAGACCAGCAGTTCGGCGATTCGAGGCTGTTTATCGAAACCTACGACTAGCTATATTGTCTGGAAAACCATCCGCTTTCCGCTGTTGTCGTAACGAACCATTTTGGCACTGAGCGTGCGTTCTTCGCCAAAGATGTTGACCAGCCGCATGCCGCCGGCCACCTCTTCGATGAGGTCCACATTTTCCAGCACTTTTTCTTCGACCCCGTTGGTTACGATAAATACATTGACGTCGCACATCCTGATTCTCCGTTTCTCTCTTCCCGGTCTGCAATGCAAGGGCCGGGGTGATGGGTGTGTGGCCGGCCGGATATGAATGCGGTTGATATTGTCCGCCAAATGGCTATATTGCCTACGTCCGGTGGCGATTGATAATACCGCATTTACTCCTTCAATAAAAGGTGTCGGCACCATGTTTAAACTGGCCGCCAAAGAGGCGCTCATCCTGATCGGCACCGCCACGGCGATTGCCATTGCCGTCTATGCGGTCAGACCCGACAAGATCGGACTCATTCCTGCATCGCCAATTCAGGACGCCGGGCAGCAGTCGCCCGCCGAAAGCGATTATTCTGAAATCTCCATCGAGGACGCCGTGCGCCTCCACCGGGAAGGGGGCGCCATTTTTGCCGACTCGCGGCATGCCGCCGATTACGAAGCGGGACACATCCAGGGAGCCGTTCACCTGTATGCGGTAGATCAGGAGAACGGGTTGCAGGAATTTCTGACCACCACCGACCCGGCGACCACGATCATCACCTATTGCGACGGCGCGGACTGCCACTTGGCCCAGGCGCTGGCCGAACTGCTTTTTTACAATGGGTTCGACAATGTCCACTATCTAAAAAACGGCTGGACCCGCTGGCGCGAGGGCGGCTTTGCGGTAGAGTAAGCTTTCGATCGACCCCCACTTCGGCGAACCTTCACCCGGATTTAGAAAAATTACAAATTTACTAAATATATAAAAAGTAATGTATTAAAATAGTATTGACACGTGTGCTTCCATTCCTATTTTATGGGCACGAGATCGAGAATGGCAATCAACCAACACAGAGGGAGGACAATTTATGCAACTCGTCAGATTCAATCCGACCATAAATATAGTTAATTACGTAAGACCCAGGAATCATCTTTTCAATGATTTCTTCGGCGACCTTTTCTGGGGTGAGCGGGCGGATGTAAGCCTGGGATGGAACCCAAAGGTGGATGTCTTCGAGGAAGCCGACCGCATCGTCATGAAAGCTGAACTGCCTGGTGTGGCTAAAGACCAAATCGCCATCGACGTCAACGGCCGGGTGCTCACCGTAAAAGGCGAGCGTTCATCCGACAACCCGGTCAAGGCAGATAATTACTACCGGCGTGAATGTTCATATGGTAGATTCGAGCGCTCCTTTACCCTGCCCGCTGAAACGGACTCCGAAAAGATCAAGGCCGATTACAAGGACGGTGTGCTAACGCTCACCATCCCCAAGCCGGATGCCGGCAAGACCAAGCAGATCACCGTCCAATAACACGGATGGACATTGACACAAAAGGGCATGGGCGGGTGTTGCGGCCATGCCCTTTTGCATTTGAGCCTACTGCCGATACGGATCCGCGGTGATACCGTAACGGCGCATGATCTGTTGAAGCGCCTGGCGCTCCAGCCCGCAGGCTTTAGCCGCCTGGGTGACATTTCCCTGGCTCAGGGAAAGCATGTGGCCGATATAGGCGGCATTGAAGGCTTGCAGATTGTTCTCTTTCGCCACTTTGTAGGGCAGGTCAAGAGAAGGCGTGATCTCGGCGGTAGCCCCGGATGGCGGCTTTCGCCCGATGCCCACGTCGGCGGGCGTGATTTCGTCGGTAGCGGAAAAGAGAATTCCCTGCACGATCATGTTCTCCATTTGACGCACATTCCCCTCCCATCGGCGGCCGATAAAAAGGTCCATCAATTCCGCTGAAAAATGCTTAAGCGGCTTGTCCAGTTTGAGGCAGTGCTTTTTCAGCAGGTGATTGGCGATCAGGGGGATGTCTTCAGGCCGTTCGCGAAGCGGCGGCAATTGGATGGGCAGCACGTTGAGGCGGTAAAAAAAATCCTCCCGGAAATCACCCGATTTGATTTTTTCGGCCAAGGGCTGGTTGGTGGAGGCGATAATTCTTACATCCACGTGGACAGGCCGTGCGTCGCCCAGGGATTTGATCTCTTTCTCCTGAAGAACACGCAGCAGCTTGGTTTGGATGGTGGGCGTGATGTCTCCGATTTCATCCAGAAATATCGTACCGCTGTGGGCCTCCTGGAACAGGCCTTTCTTGTCTCGGGTCGCGTGGGTGAACGCCCCTTTTTTGTAGCCGAACAGCTCGCTTTCCAGAATCTGCTCCGGAACGGTGGGGCAGTTTACCGCGATGAAGGGCCGCTTGCTGCGATTGCTCAAGGCGTGGACCGCTCGGGCGGCCAGATCCTTGCCGGTTCCCGACTCACCGGTGATCAATACGGTGAGTTCGTTTTTGGCAACCATCTGGATGGTTTCATACACCCGTTGCATCTTGGGGCTCTTTCCAACCAGTTCCTGGAACATTTCCGTAGAATGACACTCATGCTGCAGCCTCAGGTTCTCTTTGAGCAGGCGGCTTCGTTCGAAGGCCTTTTCCAGACGCATGACCAGCGCATCGTGATCGAATGGCTTGGTGACGAAATCATAAGCGCCCCGCTTCATGGCCTCCACGGCCATCTCGATATGCCCATATGCGGTCATCATCACCACCGTCACCTCATCACCGCGGTCGGCTTTAATCTGCTCCAACACTTCGAGTCCGCTGATGCCCGGCATCTTGATATCTGCCAGGACCAGGTCGTAATCGGCGGCCCGCATCATTTTCAGGGCCGCTTCCCCCGATGAGGCGGTATCGACCTGACAACCCAGCTCGGGCTCGAGACTGCGCTTCAGCAGGGTGAGCATGTCTGGTTCGTCGTCTACGATTAGAAGATTCTGTGGCATGGTTTATCTCCCTGAAAGGGGGTGTGAGACGGGCAGGGACAGCGTGAAGGTAGCGCCCTGTCCGCGTTCACTTTTTACGCTGATGTTGCCGCCGTGTCCCTTGATGATGCCGTAGCTGACCGAAAGCCCCAAACCGGTACCCTCGCCGGTGGGTTTGGTGGTGAAAAAGGGGTCGAAAATCCGCAGCAGGTTTTCCTTTTCAATACCGTGCCCCGTATCCGACACCTCCACCGCGATGCGGCTGCCCGACTCATTCAGCCCGGTGGTAATGGTGATGGTGCCATTCCGGTCGACTGCATGGATGGCATTCATCAACAGGTTGATGAGCACCTGCTTGATCTTCTTTTCATCCATGAGCACCAGGGGGAGGTCGGGCGCAAAAGCGGTTACGATCTGAATGTTTTCCAGGTTGCTGTGGTGGCGCACGAAACCGATCACCTCGTCGATCACCGCGTGGATGTCCATATTTTCTTTCTGGGCGCTGGACGTGCGCGCAAAGTTGAGCAGGTCTTCGACGATGGCCTTGCAGGATTTGACATGTTTTTCGATGGTTTTCAGGTCATTGAATCGGTCTGAATAGGGGTGCTCGCTTCGCATCAAGAGCTGGGTGTAACCTAAAATAATGCCCAATGGATTGTTGATCTCGTGGGCGATTCCGGAGGAAAGCTCGCCGATGGAGGCCAGTTTGTCGGCTTGGGCCATCTGTTTTTGCATCAACCGACGCTGTTCGATGTCCTTGATCAGAAAATGAATGGTCTCACCCTCCTCGGCGGGACTCTTGGCCAGGCTGCCGGAAAGCAGCATCCGACGCCGGGTGCCGTCTTTCAGTACCAGATCGAACTCTTCACTCGAGATAAATCCGCGAGCTTCGATTTGTCGACTGATTGCATCCCAGTCGTCGGGGCCCGATAAGAAATCCTGGAAAGCGTACCCATGGATCCAGTTCTCGCTGTCGGCCGCGTTGAAGCCGACCATGCTTCTGCCTGCCGGGTTCAGGTTGACGATTTGGCCATCCTTGCGGGTCACCATGATCATGTCTTTGGAAACTTCGAAAATCCGTCGGTACTTCTGCTCTGAAATGACCAGTGCCTCGGTGCGCTTATCTACCAGTTGCTCCAGGTTCTGATTGAGGTAAAGCAATTCTTCATGGGCATTCTGCAGCGCCTGGCGGTCTTTCAGAATCGTGCCGTAAATCGCCCATGTCCGTTCGAAAAAGAGCGTGACCGATCCCACCATGACAAAGGTAAAGGTGTTGATGGCGCCGGAAAAAGGCTGGATGGCCGCCCACAGGTCAGGTTGATCGGACAGCAGAAAAACCTGTTTGAGCAAGTGGCCGGCGGACCGGGAAATGGCGAACACGAACAGCGCAAAGCATACCCATAACAGGTAGGTGACGATGATGTTGTTGGGGTCTTTGCGCTTGAGCCGCAGGCACAGTCCGAAACTCAGAAATGCAAAGACAATCATCAGGATGGACCCGACGACATCCACCGACCAGATAGGGATCAGGGATGCATTCATCACCGGACATTCGAGCCGGATTCAACCGGCCCGACCTCTTTGAGCATGTGGCGCAATCCCAGCATCAGGAAGATCATGGCCGGCACGCAAAGCAGGTGATCCATTTTTGCCAGGTAATAGACGGCCGACAGCCATGTGCGGTCGCCGACGGCCACGACCCGGATCTGCCAGTCGCCGAGATTGTCCACCGCGACGGCCTGGATCTGTTCATCCAGGAAGTGCACCAGGAACGTGTCGACATTCCAGAGAATAAAGAACAGTGCCGCATACTGGATGTAGCGCCACCCGGGGGCTTTCACGAGCCCCGCCCGCCTGAGCCAGTAGATGAGCAGCACCATTGAAAACAGGAAGAACAGGTGGGCGAACTGGTGGACCCACACCCCTTCGATGCCCGCATGACCCTGGGTGGCAAGGGACGGCGTACTTGAAAACAACGTGACGCAGAAACACCAGCATGCCGCTGCATAAGGTAAAAAACTGCCAGTGATCTGTCGGATCGTGCGCATTTTGATATATTTCACACCCCTGATAAAACAGCGTTGAGATCGACAGGCCGTCAACCCCTCCGCACGCCTCTAATTCCCGATGGGGTGTGTCAGGTCTTTTTCGTGCGTTGATGGCTGGGATTGTCGGCGGCATCCAGCATTTTCTGCACGCCTTTGAAATAGGGCAGATAGGGCCTCATATATTTGAACAGGATGCGGGCGAGAATATACATGGGTATGAACGTGAACATATAGCCCACACCGTCTTCGAACAGAAGGGAGAGAGGGGCCGCCACCGGGAAATCAACATCGGCGAAGCGTGTGCCCAGCCACCCCATGGCAAAGGGAAGCGGCCACAGAATGCCGGCGCTGTATGCCACCATAGTGAAAAAACCCTTGCCCCAGATATCGGTGGCCTCTTTGTTCAGTGCCTTGTAGCTCACTTTGTCGCCGGCCTGGTAGGCAGCCATGGACAAGCGTTCTTTTTCCTTTATTTCAGCCGTTATCCGATCTACGTATGGCTTATTGAATTTGAGCGCCAGAGAAACGGACAGTTCACCGACGATGACACACAGAAAAGAGAGGTTGAAAGTCCCGATCAGAAAATTGGCGATAGGAAGGTCGGTCATCCGATAAAAAAAGATCAGAAAGAGATCCATATTGACATAGATGCTGTGCAAGATATTTTCCATGGCCACGTCGGCGACGAGTATCGATTGGGTTCGGTGACATCGCTGATGGGCGATTTGCCGGCAGGGCCGGTGCCAGGCTGAAACCGGGCACCGGGCCTGTCAGCATGTTAATTGAACAACCAACTGCGGTGCCCTACAGCATGGCGATACCGAAAAAACCTCTCAAGGTATAGCGCAAACCGATGTAAAGCGCCAGGAAGATGAATATACCCTTGAGGACCTTTTCGGGGATGTACTTGCCGGTTCGCGGACCGATCATGGAACCGATGAAGATACCGATCAACTCCACACCAATCAGTGACCAGTGTACCATGACACCCTTGAGGACCATGAAGTTGAAAATCGCGAAAATCATGCCGATCAGGACCGACAGGGCGGACGTTCCCGCGACGACGAACATGGGCAGGCCGACCACACTAGTGAGGAAGGGTACATACAGGAAACCGCCGCCGATACCCAGGAACGAAGCCAGCGCGGAGATGAAGAAGCCGCCTGCCAGGGCCCACAGCGGGCTGAAGGTAAACGTCTGACCGAAAAAGGAAATCTCGGTTTTGGCCAGGCTCCATTTGGAGGTTTTAACCCCTTGGTCTTCAATGGCAACCTTTGCCTTGGCGGCCTCCTCGAAGGCCTTGGCGGCTGCTTTGGCTGCCTTTTTGGACGCCTGGCCTTTGGGCGTCATTTCATAGACCATGAATCCGCCGATGATGAAGACTACCAGTCCGAAGTAGCCCTGGTACTGGGAAAATTTGACTTTACCCGCACTGGTGTATACCACGATCAGGGTGGCCAGCAGGGCACCGATACCCAGAAAGATACCCAGGGAGGCAACCAGGCGTTTCTGTTTCCAGTAGTTAAAGCTGGAGACCAGAGCGGAGGTTCCCACCAGCCACTGGTTGGAGACCCGGATACTGTCGGTGATGGTCTTGTTCAAACCGGGCGCGGTGTCCTTGAAAGTTTTGGCATAGGCTCCCAGACCATATATCGTGATGTGACCAACGCCGGCCATGATGCCGCCGAAGGCGCCGACTGTCGAGAAGATCCAGCCGACCCAAATGGCCCACAAGAAGCCGACGATGGGGTTGAGTTGAGGTGCACCGGGAATCCCCAGGTAACCGGGTGCGGCGTTGGGATCGATCTGGCCTTTTTCAGTTCCCTGGGGTGCTTTGGCAATGGCCTCTTCCAGGTTGGCGGCTACTGCATTGCCGGTGGTCAGGAAAACCGGCACGGCCACGATGGAAAAGATCGTCAGCAGCACCATGAGCAACGTTACATTCTTATTCATAATTCTCCTCCAGGATGTTGATAGTACTGGCCGAAATGCTTGCCGGCCATTTCCCACTGTCATGAAAAACCAAAAAACTTAAATTTGTCAAAATGTTACGATTTTCAATCATCACCCCCTGACTATTGGAATAAAATGACTGCCCGCTACTGAGCAAGTTGCGTGCCACCGGATGATAATCGGGGATGCTCCCGGATTATGTAAAAAAAATAACGATATCAAAAGGATAACGACTTTCATGCCGAACGGTTAGGCGCCTGTCATCCGCTTCGTCGGGCGGCTATTCTTCTTTTTGTGCAACAAAAATGTTGCCACTGTACTATTCTGTTGAATTAACAGCATTTAACAAAACCAGGCGAAGTGCAACAAAAATATATCACTGCATTAAGAAAAATGCACAACGGTTGCCCAAACCTCCTCATGCCAACCAATAACGCCCAAAGCCGATGGGTTGTCCGAAGGTAAGAAGCTGAAATGACGCTGTATTGAGTTTCAGTTGGAAGTTCGGGAAAGCAGCGGCCATAGATTGATATGGTATGCTTATTGCTTTGTGAAGCAAAAGCCAATACTGTGGTCAACAGCATTCAACACCGCTTAGCAGTTCACTATGTCGGAGGAAACCAATGGAAAAAGAAGTTTACAGTCTCTGTTTTATGTGTTCGATTCGATGTCCGATCAAGGTTCAGGTCAAGGACGGGCAGGTGACGTGGATCGAAGGGAATCCCCATGTGGCCGGCATGGAGGGCAGCCTGTGCCCCCGCGGTGCCGCCGGGACGTCACTGCTTTACGACCGTCAGCGGGTGCAGAGCCCGATGATCCGCGTCGGTGAACGCGGATCGGGGAACTGGCGCAAGGCCAGCTGGGACGAGGCCCTGGACTACGTGGGTGACAAACTCAAGGCGATCATCGACCAGTACGGCGGTCACAGCGTCGTTTTGGGTGAACGGACCCAACTGGCCACCCATGTGAGCAAGACCTTTTTAAAGGCCATCGGCTCTCCCAACCATTTCACCCATGACGCCCTGTGCAAGGGATCCGTCAACACGGCCTGTCGATCGCTTTTCGGGCTCACCGACGGCCAGATCGGCGTCGATTACCGCAATACCCGGCACATCGTGCTGTATGGACGCAATATCTTCGAGGCCCTGTCTGTCAAGGAAGTCAACAACCTGATGGCAGCCATGGAAGAGGGCGCCAAGATGACCTACATCGACCCGCGCGTCTCGGTCACCGCCACCAAGGCGCACCGCTACTGGATGATCCGCCCGGGTACCGACTTGGCGCTCAATTACGCCCTGATGCATGTGATCCTGGACGAACGGCTTTATGATGCCGCTTTTGTTGACCGCTGGGTGCATGGCTTGGCCGAGCTTCAGGATTTCGTCGCTCCTTATTCTCCCCAGTGGGCGGAAGCGGAGACCGGGATTCCTGCTGCCGAAATAGTGGCCCTGGCCCGCGAACTGGCCAAGGACCGGCCGGCAGTGGCCTTCCACTATGGGTACCGTGGCGCCAGTCACACCAATGAAATCTACCTCAGGCGATCTATCCTCATGCTCAACGCCCTGATGGGCTCCATCGAGACCAAAGGTGGGATCTTCTTTAAAAAAGGCCCCGGCGAAGCAGGCGGAAAGGCGGCTCGTAAACTGGTCGAACAGAAGTTTCCGAAAATCAAGGTGCCGCGGTTCGACAAGGCCGGGACGCCCGACTTTCCGCTGCCGGACCCGGCCCATGGGGTTCCCCACCGGCTTCCCCATGCCATCATGAACGCCGATCCCTACCCGATCAAGGCTCTGTTCAATTTCCGCTTCGAGCCGCTCATGTCCATCGCCGACACGGCATTGACCCGCAAGGCACTGGATCAGCTGGATCTCATCGTCACGATCGACATCAACTACAGCGATATCGCTTGGTACAGCGACGTCATCCTGCCTGAATCCACTTACCTGGAACGAACTGACTGTATCCAGCAGGCCAACGGCCTAAAACCCCAGATGTTTCTTCGCCGGCAGGCGGTGACCCCGCGTTACGACACGCGGGAAGGAGCCATGATCCTCAAGCAGATTGCCGACCGTATCGGTACCAGCAACTATTTCCCCTATGAAAACATGGACGAGCTGGTGCGCTGGCAGTTGGAAGGCACCGGATTCACCATGGAGGATTTTGATGCCAAAGGGTTCGTGGCCTATGGGAAAAAGCAGATTTTCTGGGATCGGATGGATGGTCTCAAGCTCAATACCCCGTCCAAAAAAATCGAGTTCAAGTCTTCACTTCTGGAAGATGCCGGGTTTGAGTCCTTTCCGGCTTACGAACCCATGCCGTCGGCGGAGCCGGGCAAGTTCCGGCTGGTTACCGGCCGGGCGGCCCTGCACACCCATGTCTCCACACAAAATGTTGAATACCTCAACGAGCTGTGCGGGGAAAACCTGTTGTGGATCAACAACCAGAAGGCCGCCGAACTGGGCATTGCCGACCGGGCCATGGTGGAGATTGCCTCCAGCCGCCACAGCGGAAAAATGCGTGCGTTTGTCACCGACCTGATCCATCCCGAGTGTGTCTTCCTGCTGCATGGGTTCGGGCACCAGGCCAAGCGGGCGGAGCGGTCCTATAACAGAGGTGTCAGCGATGCGGCCCTTCAGGAGAACATCTACGACAAGGTGGGCGGAAGCCCCGCCTATCATGATACGTTTGTCAATGTAAAGGCCGCCTGACAGGCCGATTTACCAACCTGGGAATGCTCTTGGAGCGCTTCCCGCGGGTTACATAGGATGCGAGGATTATGAGCCAATACTATCTGTTTCAGGATACCAAAAAGTGTATCGGATGCCATGCCTGTGAAGTGCAGTGCAAGGCCAACAAGAATCTTCCGGTCGGCCCCCGGCTGTGCCAGATCATTCAGGTCGGGCCAAAGATGATCGGCGGGCTTCCCCGGGCCGCCTATATTTTTATGCCCTGCTTTCATTGTGAAAATCCCTGGTGTGTGGCCGCCTGCCCAACCGGTGCCATGCAGCAGCGCAGCAGTGACGGCATTGTTTTTGTTGACCACAACCTGTGTGTGGGCTGCAAGACCTGCATTTCCGCCTGCCCCTGGGGTGCACCCCAGTGGAATCCGGAAACCGGCAAGGTAGTCAAATGCGATTATTGCAAAGACCGCGTGGACCAGGGGTTGAACCCCGCCTGCGTGACCACCTGTACCACCCACTGCCTGAAGTTCGGCAAGGTGGAAGAGATGACGCAGATCCGCCGGGATCGCCATGCCCAGGCCATCGCATCGCTTGAGCATTGTGCATTCTGATGCAGTGTGCCGGTGCATGAGCAATGAAGCACCGCCCACGGGCTGATGATGAGTTAACGGGGACAATTATCCGATATCCCCTTTTTAACCAAAACCAAGTTTGTTTATATCGATGTTCCTAGCACCCATACCCCTCCCTACCGATCCCCCCGGGTTAACCCCGGGGGGATCACTCCTCTTGTGGCCAGGGTTGCAGGCAGCCTGTCCTTCGACTCCGGCCATCTTATGAGACGCGGCAGCAGGGGCTGAATGGGTGGCAAGAGGTCATTCATGTCTATTAGCCAATGTCCGGTCACCGAAAGCATTCACTTTATCGATGAAGTCATCTGCAAGGGTGGATTGAAGCACCCGCGGAGCCGTCGAATCGCCGAAGAAATTCACAGCCTTTTGGATGACGTGGCGTGGGGGCGTGCCGGCGGTGAGCATCTGCCGACTGTCCTGGAATTGATCCAGGATCTGCTTCAGGACCCCGGTGAGCCTGAAGGCTTCAAGCTGGGTGAACACCTTCACCAGACCATGGACGCGCACGGAGAAGTGTTCGAAAGCCATGTAAAAACCCACAACTGCCCAACAGAGACCTGTGAGTGGTTGACGCCGGCACCCTGCCAGATGACGTGCCCGGCGGGCATCGATGTCCCCACCTATGTGACCCTCATCGGCCAGGGCCGGGACGCCGAGGCCATCGACGTGATCAGGCAGGATAACCCTTTCCCCTGGGTCTGCGGCCTGGTGTGTACCCGGCCCTGTGAATTCATGTGTGTGCGCGGCCGCATGGACACCCCGGTTTCCATCAAATTTCTCAAGGCATTTGCCGCCGAACGGGCCATGTCTGAGGGCACCTACCGCAACCCGGAAAAAGGGCCGGATCAGGGCAAGCGGGTCTGCGTGATCGGTGCGGGACCCGGTGGGCTGAGCGCGGCCTATTACCTGGCCTTGAAAGGCTACGGGGTTCACGTGATCGAGGCGCTGCCCACAGCCGGCGGCATGATCATGGTGGGCATTCCCCGCTATCGCTTGCCCCGGGAGGTGATCGACCGGGAGGTGGCCATGCTGGAAGAACTGGGCGTCACCTTTGCGTTCAACACCCGGTTCGGTGCAGATGTCACCCTTGACGATCTGAAATCCCAGGGATACGATGCCTTTTTCTTTGCCATCGGGGCCCATAAGGCCTATAACTTGGGCATTCCAGGGGAAGCCGATTTCCCCCAGACTGTGGAGGCCATCGATCTGCTTCGTCGGGTGGCCCTGGGTGATCGGCGCGTGCCGGGAAAACGGGTGGTGGTGATCGGCGGGGGCAACGTGGCCATCGATGCCGCGCGAACCTGCCTGCGCCTGGGATGCCCGGAGGTGACCATTGCCTATCGCCGGACCCGTCACGAGATGCCGGCCGATGAGGAAGAGGTGGAGCAGGCTGAGGAGGAGGGCGTTCGCTTTTCTTTTCTGACCATTCCAGCCAAAATCGTCGGAAAAGAAAAAAAAATAACCGGGCTGAGCTGTATCCGGGCTGAACTGGTGAAGCGCGAGGGCAGCAGCCGGATGTCGCCTGTCCCCGTCCTGGGAAGTGAGTATACCATGGATGCCGACGTGGTAATCAGCGCTATCGGCCAGAAAGTGGACCAGCTTTGCATGGGTGAACTGCAAAGCATGGGCTGGACGCGACGGGGTACCATCGATGTGAACATGGTTACCATGGAAACCACTGTCGAGGGAATCTTCGCCGCCGGTGACGCGGTAACCGGACCAGCCACGGTAATCGAGGCCATCGGTGGCGGTAAAAGGGCCGCCGAGGCCATTGACCGCTACCTGCTGGGAATCCCTCAACCCCAGATGCCGCCTGTCCCGGTTCGACGGCGGCGGGAGGCCTGCATCGAAGTGCCGGCCAGCACCAAGACGGTCATCAAGCGGCCCACTATGGATATGTTGAACATGGACCGCCGCCGGACCACCTTTCAGCAGGTCGAGTTGGGGTACACCGAAAACATGGTCCGCGAGGAAGCCCGCCGCTGCCTGAGGTGCGATATCTGCCGCCGGTGCGGTAAATGTGTGGAGGTCTGCCGGGATAAAATGGGCATCAGCGCCCTTGAAATGGGATACCTGGATTTCGACCATCCCGGTCCCACGGATCTGCGGGTTACCGAGGAACGCTGTATCGCCTGCGGTGCATGTGCGACCAACTGCCCCAACGACGCCATGAAAATAGAAGACCGGGGTGATGAGCGGCTGCTGCTGCTTTGCGGAACCATCCTCAACAGACAGAAGTTGGTCTACTGCAACTCCTGCGGCAAAGCCATGGGGCCTATGAAATATCTGGATTATATCCGCAAGCGGACGAAATCGGTGACACACGTCCCCGAGGGCGATCTGATCTGTGACAATTGCGCCCGTACCAGAACGGCCAGGTTCAACGTTAATATGATGCCGGTGCGATAGCCTGTTGAGAGCCGGGGAGAACATCAATTGTGCTGACGAATACACAGGGAGAATCAACATGGTTTTCCGAAAAGGCCAGAAAATAGAAATCTTCCAACGCAGCAAGGACGAGAGCTGGGAAGCTTACATGGACCGGTTCATCGGCCTTCACGGCATCATCACCGACCCGGATACGGCCATCAACGATCCGGATGCCCTGGTTGAAGTGAGCCTGGAAGGCAAGGGCACGCACCGGCTTCCCCAGGACTGCATGCGCCCCATCGACAGTTGAGGTGTTGATACAATCAAACGGGACTGCATTATCGGTCGCAGTCGTATCGCCCATCGGCCCGTTTCCTCAACGCTGAGCGTTCAGAACCATTCGATCTTTCAGGAGCATGACGAGCATGCGTGTCCAGGATGTGATGAAACAAAAATGCCGAGTGGTCCACACCATCTCCGCGCAGCGGACCGCCGAGGATGCCATTGTGCAGATGACTGAACATCAAACCTCTGCGCTGGTCGTGATGGACGGTGAGACACCGGTGGGCATTTTTACCGAGCGGGACGTCCTCCGGTGCCACGTGGCCTGGCGCCACCGACTGTTTCGGGAAATGCCCCTTACCGAAGCCATGACCCCCAACTTGATCGTGGCCCAGCCGGACGACCTGGCGAGCAGTGCCATGGCCATGATGATCCAGGCGGATATCAGGCACCTGCCGGTGATAAAGGACCAGCGGATTGTCAGTATGCTAACGATTTCCGACCTGGTGAAGCATCACGTGGGGGAATTGACTGCCGAACTGCATTACCTTCAAGAATACATCACCGATCTTCAGGATGCCGCACAGGACTGACACTATGATCACGACAATCATCGACGGGACAGCCTACCCGGTGCAGGAGGGCCAGACCGCTCTCCAGGTGGCCCGGGAAAATCAAATCACGATTCCGACCCTGTGCTACCATCCCGCGCTGAAGCCCTCCGGATCGTGCAAGCTTTGTGCGGTCGAAGTCACCGGAAGGACCGGCGGTCGGCAGATTGCCATGCTCTCTTGCATCCTCAAGGTCTCCGATGGCCTGGAGATCAAAACCACCGGTCCCATCGTAGACGCCGCCCGCAAAAAAGCCTTCAAGAATCTGCTGCGCATGGCGCCCCAGTCGACACGGCTGCGCCAGATGGCCATGGAGCACGGCGTGGATCTCGGTCCGCCGCAGGACGGGTGCGTGCGTTGTCGTCTGTGCATCCGGGTATGTAAGGAGATCGTCGGTGCGGGAGCCCTGAAGATGAAGAAGATTGACGGGGACAGTTACGTGATTCCGGAGCCGGATCGGTGCATTGGATGCGGCACCTGCGCCAATATCTGTCCCACCGGCGCGATCCAGGTGATAGACCGTGAGAATGTCCGAACGGTGATGATTCGGGATGAACTGATCGGCAAACACCCCCTGGAACGCTGCGAGGGATGCGGCCGCTGGTTTGCCACCACGCGGTTTATCGATTATATCGAGCGCCGGACGGCTCCCCATCCCCATGTGAAGGAGAGCCATAAATACTGTCCCACCTGCGCCAAACTCTTTTCGGACCGGACGCGGGCGCTGACCGACCATACGGTGAAGACACGCATGCCCGGGCACTGAGGCGTTCACGCTTCAAATTTGAGATCTGAAATCGCCGGCGACAAGACAAAAAAACCCCTTCCAACACGGAAGGGGTTTTTTGTGCACCGTTTTAGAAGGACTAAATTTCCAACCAGGAGTCGGAATACAGGGTTTTGCCGAGGATAACGTCCACGGTCTTGGCGTAATCCAGCATCTCCTTGGAGAGGCTGGCGCGGTCGGGCTCGATGCCGTCGAGCATGCCGTAGATCAGGTCCACGACATCCTGGCGCTCGCCCTTGCAGATGGCGGTTTGCTGCTCGTCGCGCGGATCGGTGATGATCGATTCCATGCCGCATTTCATCAGCATCACCGTGTAGGTCTGGTTCAGGATGGGGCGAAGGTGGTCGGGCGGTCCATTGGAGATGTTGGACAGACCGCAGGTGCTTCTGGCGCCCGGGGCGATATCCGGTATCATTTTCTGGAACTCCATCAAGCTGATGGCCTGGGGCTGCTGGATGTTCACCGGTGTCACGATGCCGTCCACCCAAATCTTCTCGTTGGGGATGCCGGCTTCGTTGGCGAAGTAAAGCAGTTCCACGCACAGGGCGGCGCGCTCGTTTTCATCGCGGGGCAGGCCTTCGGGCCCCCACATCAGCGCGACGAAATCGGCGTTGTACTCGGCCGTCATGGGCACCATGCGCTCGTAGCGCTCCGGCCGGCACATGATTGAATTGACGATGTGCGGCGTACCGGAAGGGACCTGCTTGATGACCTTCAGGGCCGCTTCGATGGCGTCGATGTTGGAGGTGTCCAGGGCCAGGGGCAGATCCGGGACCACGTCCTGAACCACCTGGACCACCCACGGCATCAGCTCGTGGCCGTCTTTCTTGGCGGGACCCAGGTTGATGTCGATGTAATCCATTCGCTTTTCCTTTTGGAAAAGGGCTTCTTCCTGGATCGGTTTGGGATCCCGCTCCTTGAAGGCGCGGCCGATCTTTGTAGAAATCACATTCAAACTTTCGCCGATGAGTAGCATACGACTTTCCTTTCTTTTTCTCGGCATCATGCTCCGGCCAGTGCTTCGGCCACGGATGACGCTATTGCCAACATGATGGCCGGCGCACCGGCCAGGAAACGACGTCCAGGGGGGCGGAATGCCTACCCTGACCGTTAGATCACACCGCGGTTACGCTCTGAGGAAGCCGGGAATATGGGCGGCCTCCCGGGGACCCACGGTAATGGTCCAGCCGGGCAATTCCTCTTCCACGTCGCCCACGATGGCGGCGGCATAGCCGGGAATAACCAGTTCCTGATGCTTGATCTTGTCGGTGATGCCGCTCTTTTTGACGAACATGCCCACGTCGTCGCCAGCGAACTTGCCGGCCGCCCAGGCAGTGAGTACCGACAGCCCTTCGGAGTCTTTGATCAGCAGCCAGGTGGGCACCTTGCTGGCCTCGATTTCACCGGAGACGATAAAGTAGGTCAGGGCAAAGTTGGTGGTCACCAGCACGCGCGAGTTCTCGTCGGGGTTGTTGACGGGGTAGATGCCCTCGGTGACGGTCATGGGCCGTTGCGGGTCGGTAAAAATGTTGAGGCGTTCCAGCAGCAGCGGGAACAAGGACTCGCCGGCAAAATCGGACATCACCACGATGCCGCCGTATTTGGCTACGTACATGGCGGCCAGCATGGTCTCCGTATCCAGGTTGGATGCCATTTCGCAGGGGAAAACGATGGTGGGGAAGCCCACGGCCCGGTTGCCGTTTTTCAGCGCGGCGCGGCGGATGGCGATCATGTCTTCGTTGGACTGCTTGGGCTCGCGTGAACCGGGGTCAATCACCAGGTCTTTGAGGCCCATGCCGGTCAATTTGTCAGACAGGGCAGTCAGCGCATCGATGGACTCGGCCTTGATGCCTAAAGGCAAGTCGTTTTCCTTGGCGATGGCGCCGAAGGCATCGGCATTGGCTGCGGTGGCCCCGTACATCAAGGGGCGCTTGAAGGCGCAGGCGGCTACACCGGCTTTCATCACGTCGGCGTCTTCGCTCATCAGGATGACGTTGAATTCCGAGGTCTCGGCGACCTGCTTGGCCACGGCGGCAAAGGCGTCGGCCTTGCCGTTCACATCCTTGACGGCCACCAGTTCCGGACGCAGGTTGAGGCCGACGCGCTCAAACTGAAAGGCATTCCAGCCTTTCAACTTGGCTTCCAGGTCGGCTGCGGAGATGTCCGATCCCACTTGGGCTGCCAGCAGGGTGGGGTTGTAAAAGGTTTTTTCATGGCGGTATTGAACGGTCTCGCCGCCGATGGTTGCCTTGCGCACACCCTTGCCGACCGCGACGGGCCGGATGGGGGGAGCGGATGCCTCGGAGAGTTTTTCGCGTGCGTCATCGGATACGTAGGGGCAGGCGTCCAATTCGGCCTTGCCGGATGCCAGGTTCATGGCAAAGGCAAGACAGGTGGGTACCCCGCACTCCTTGCAGTTGGTCTTGGGCAGCAGTTTGAAAATCTGAATACCGGTTAATGCCATACTATTCTCCTTGTCTGTATGGGCAATTCTCCCGGCCGCAGGGACCGGGGAATCGGTTCGTCGGGGTGGAGGGACCGGGCGTTGCCGCCCGGTCCGCCGTTGGGTCTCCTATCCGATGATCGGATCCATGGACAGGGCCGGGTGACCCTTTTCCTGGAGGAAGGGCAGGATCTCCTCTTCGGTGACGCCCACGGTTTCATCCGCGATTTTATCGTAGAGATCCGGAACTCCAATTCTTTCACCGGCTTTTTCGATGCGCTCCTTGATCTCTTCTTTGAGGATCTTGGGCATCCAGACCACCCGGAGGAGGCCGCCGTCCCCAACGATGAACTTCTTCTGGGTGATGTTGAACTTGGAGTGGCCCACGAAACCGGGCGATGAAGCACCGCCGCCCATGACGCCGGCCAGGGTGGTGAACTTCATGCCGCAGGGGGTCTCCCCGGCGTAGTCGCGGCCCACGGTCATCACCCCGTTGCAGGACGGCAGCATGGCCGCAATGCACTCGCAGCAACCGCAGGTGGTCATGGGGTCGGTGACCATGGAGTAAAAGTTGTAGTGGGTGACGGCCCCGCGGGAGGCCTTGTAGACGAAGTCATTGACACCCTTCCACTGGCCCAGCACCGGATCGAGGCACTCGCCCTTTTCAATGGGCTGGTTGGGGCCGGTGGGGTTGATCTCGAAAGAGGCCTTGCAGTCCATCCAGTTGTAGGCGCCGCACAGGCCGGTCCGCTCCGGGCTGACCGTGCACACGTGGTTGGGGGCAAAAGACTGACACAGGGTGCAGGAGTAGTAGATCTCCACATCCTCGTCGGTCATCTTCTCTACCCGCTCGTCGCGCATCTTGTATTCGGCACGCGCCGTTTTGGTAAGCGCATCCACATCGGCTTTTTTGGTTTTCAGGGTCACCTGGACCTTGTCCAGGATCTTGCCGAAGTCCTGATGGAACTTGGCGTGCAGCACGACACCGATATCTTTGAGGGTGAAACCCTTCTCGATGGCGGCCTTGCTGATGCGCACCCAGGAGATGTCGCGCTGGCCGATGTGCATGACGCCCTGGATGTAGTTGATCAGGTGGTGAATCTGGCGCTCCAGGATCGGCTCGAAATCGGCCTGCATCTCGCGGCCGGCCACCTGGATGAAAATACCCATCGGGAAGGTGTCGCCTTCTTTGATGTCGGCGATGTCCGGACCATCGACAATGACCTTGCCGTCTTCGATGGCGTTCATATCGGCCATCTTGACCAGCTCGGTGCACTGGGTTTTTCCGCCGCCGCACTGGGCGAACAGGTCGGCGCCGCGCACGCGCTCACCTTCATAAGCCGGGCCGAAGGCGCAGGGGATGTCGATGTCGGAAATGATGGTTTTCAGGCCGCGCACTTCCACACTGCGCTGGCACATCTCGCTGTGGGGCACATTGGCCACGACGTGCTCGTAGGTACAGATACCCGTGGGCAGGATTTCGGGAATGTCGGTGTCTGCCAGGGTCGGGAATCCCCAGTTGACGCAGCCGGCGGCGGCCACGCCCCACTCGGTGCCGATGTCGCCCAGAGCGTTGACGAAGGCAAACACGCGGTCCTTGTTGTAGTGCAGAATCTTTTTGTAGTCGCCGGGTTTGACGCCGCCGAATGCCATGGCGGCGCGGTTGGCGAACCCGAGGGCGAATACGGCCGAGGAGATGTCCGGTCCGAAGGGAACGATGCGGGTGTTCCAGCCGATCTGGACACCGGCTTCCAGGAGCTGCTCGATGGCCGTGGTCCCGTTATGGTTGGCCGCACAGAAGATGTAAAGGCTTCTGCGCTGGTACTCTTCGATGATGTCCTTGGCAATCTCCGGGTTGGGGGCGGCACCGACCACGGCGGCGAAGCCGGGGGCCGATCCGTCCACGAACTCCACGCCGCGCTTTCTCAGGATGGTGTCGTCGGCCGGGCCTACCCAGATCTTGCCGGCCTCGATGTCCGGGTCCTCTTCGGGGTGGTAGAAGTCCGGCTGGTCCAGGATGCGCAGGGCTTCGATAATCTCGTAAGAGAAGATGGCGGCCATGCCGGCGTCCAGCAGGGGACCCAGGTAGGGCAGGTGGTTCTTGCCCTTGACATGCGGAGGCAGCAGGCCTCGGGCAAATGCCAGTGGTTTTTTAAGGTCTTCCAGGGTCTCCACCTTCATGCCGGTCAGCGAATAGATGACCGGCAGGTAGTAGGCCGTGTTGGGAAATCCGATCTTGGTGTCGGCGTTGTAGGTGTCAAGTGCCTTCTTGTAGCGGCCCTCAGCGGTGGAAACCACTTTGTACCCACCCTGTATGGCAGCAAATGCGACTAATTTAGACATGCGATATTCCTCCTTCGTTGAGGATCTGGTTTATAATCGATTACCCTTCCAGTGCCTGGCGGTCGGCCATATCCATGAGGACGCGTTCGCGGGCTTTGTCGATGCCCAGCTCTTTGCGCTTCTTGTCGATGTGGGCGATCATCAGGTGGGCGTGCTTGATCGGGTCGGCTTCCATGTCCCACTTGCCGCCGTAGAGCTTTTCGATATCCTTGGTCAGGTAGTCGTGGAACACCGGGGCACCGGAAGTGGGAAAGTGCAGGCCGAAGACCGTGTAGACGCCAGAGGAAACGAAGTACTGGCCGATGGCGACGGCCTTTTCGCTCATCCACTCCGGCGCGCTGCCAGCCGCGGGAAGGTCGCACAGGTCCTTGCCCAGGCCGCCGGCCTTGACCACTTCAGTGGCCGCCAGCAGGATGCGGGTGTTGTCCACACAGGAACCCAGGTGCAGGACCGGCGGGATACCGACGGTCTCGCACACCTCGGCCAGGCCCGGGCCGCAGTGAACGGCGGCGGATTCCGGGGTCAACAGGCCGTGCATGGCGCAGGCGATGCCGTTGCAGCCGGTGGTCAGGACGATGACGTCGTTCTTGATCAGCTCCTTGACCACGGCGATGTGGGCCTCGTTGTGGCGGGTGCGGGCGTTGTTGCAGCCCACCACGCCGGCCACGCCGCGGATGCGGCCATT